>JAPLJQ010000222.1 GCA_026388495.1 Deltaproteobacteria bacterium
CAAAATTGTTGGTATCGCTGATGAGCGCCGTCAGGTTGTACAACTGCCAATTTTTGACCAGACGGACCGTCGACTCAAGTGAGCCGAGAGACTCATCGCCGATGAAGGGAACTTTTTTAAATCGCTCCGCTTCGGTCATCGAATAATTCTCGCGATAGTAGTTATTCGATGTAAAGTCCTTGAAATACCAGCTGTCGGAAACCTTTCGGATATCGGTTCTTAAGAAAAACGACGGGCTGAAAGTCGTCTCATGGTTCAGGTAAACGGACCATCTCTTCTGGGAAGACTGCCAGTTTCTGCCGGCGGCATCCACAGAATCGGCAGGCGGTCCGGGATCATTCATATAGTCGCCATAAAAAGTGCCGAATGTATCCTTACTGATAAAGTATCTGAATTCGACACCTTCCTTAAAGCCTCTCTTCTCCATATTGCGCTGATAAAATGTCGCATCCGTATCCTCTGATATTGCCCAGAAAAAGGGAAGCTCGACATCCATGCCAAACTTATTCTGGGAATAGCTCAGATAAGGAAAAAGAAAACCTGATTGCCGGTTTGTCTTTGCAGGAAAAATCATATAGGGTGTGTAGAAAATAGGGGTGTCTTTAACCAGAAACCTGCCATGTTTCATGGTTCCATAACCGTCAACGGTCACATTCAGTTCACTGCCCTTCAGCCGCCAGTCCGGAGAGTCTCCATCCCAGGTTGTCGCTGTGGCATGATCAACACGATACGTCGCCGCTCCCTTTTTTATAATTTTAGACCCTTTTACATAGAAATGATTCTTCTCAAGAAACATGTTACCCTCATAGGCAACACCTGTCTTTGTTTCAATATCGAACCTCACCTTATCTCCTTCCAGGAGGTCATCTTCGCTCATGATCATGACATGCCCTTCTGCAAAAGCATCATTCGTTTTCCGGTTCATGATCACGGAATCGGCCATCAGAAAGCCCTGGGTAAAGGTCATAACAACGTCTCCTTTTGCATGAAAGGTGTCTTTCTCCTTGTCATAGGCGATGCTCGCGGCATCGATGGTCACAGGTCCCTGGGAGAGACTGACATCCGCAGCCGCTACGTTATGGACAGTCATGAAAAGCAGGAGGATAATACCGGCAAGGATTTTTCCATCCCTGCAGACAGGGGAGATCGGCAATGGTGAACGCATGGATTAAAATACCCTTTTCATTTCCCCCACAAGATACAGGGAACCCGCCACACAAATGAGATCGTTTAAATTAGCCAGCGAAAGAGCCCGTTTCAGCGCATCGCGGGAATTTTCTATAACCTCAACGTTTCGATGATTGTATCGCAACGCAACGGGTAGGATTTCTCCGGGTGGCGTAGCCCTTTCCGTTTGCGGTCTTGTAATGATCAGTCGATCCGTCAGGGGAGCGATTCTTTTCAACATGGATCCATAATCCTTGTCATTCAGGACACCAAAAATGAAGATGAGGCGCTTATAGGAAAATTCCGTTTCCAGCGCCCGGCAGAGGGTGGAAATCCCCGCCGGATTGTGAGCGCCGTCAATGAGAACCATGGGTTCATGTTGAAGAATCTCCAGCCGTCCTTCCCATTTCGTGCTCCGGATGCCCCCCCAAACAGCTTCGTCATCCATTTCAAATCCTTTTTCCCTCATGGATTCCACGGCGCCAATGGCAAGGGCGGCATTCTCGATCTGATGCCTTCCTTTCAAAGAACAAATGAGATTTTCATAATCTTTCCAGATACCCCTGTAATTAAAGGTACCGTCGCGGTTCATGCGGACTTTCATGTCTCTTCCAAGCATGAATAACGTTGCCCTCCTCTGCATACAGATATCTTCAAGAATATTGACAACCTGCGTCTGCTTTGCAGCGGTGATGCACACACCTTTGTTTTTAATGATACCGCCTTTCTCACAGGCAATCGCCGCCAGAGAATTCCCGAGATGATTCCTGTGGTCAAGAGAAATATTCGATATAACAGACACCAACGGTTTAACCACATTGGTTGCATCAAGTCTCCCCCCCATCCCGACCTCTAAAACGGCCACATGGATACGTACCCGGCAGAAATGGAGAAAAGCCACAGCGGTGAGACATTCAAAATAGGTTATATCCTCACTGACCTCTTTTCGCACATCCTCCACGCATGATATCATTTCCTCCCGGGTGATCATCCGGCCATTCACTCTGATCCGCTCCCGGATATCCGTCAGGTGAGGAGATGTATAAAGACCAACCCTGATACCGCCTTTTTCCAAGACCGATGCCACCATGGCTGCAATCGATCCTTTTCCGTTGGTTCCACCGATTAAAACGGATCCATAGGTTTTATGAGGATTATTGAGGCGATCAAGAAGTCGGGATACGGGACCAAGTCCAAGACGGATGTTGGCGCTATTCAGTCCATCGAGATATTCAAGGGGATCCTGCATTTACTTCATACATCGCTGATCTAACAGGTATTTATGTGATAATTTAAAAACGGATAATTTGGCCGTCATGGAGAATACGGATATTTCTGTCTTTAATCAGGGCAATCTCTCTCTGAATTGATTTTTCATGCTGGAGTTTCATATGATAAAGATAAATGTCGGGATTGCGGGTGTTCAATTTTTTCAATTCCTGCTCCAGAGTGGAAGGTGTAAGGTGACCCGTGATATCCGCAACATCCTTCAGGCTGTCGGGAAGGGACGTTTCAATAAATACGGCTTTCAAATCCTTGAGTCCGCCGGCAATATCCCAGACTTCATCCGTTGGCCCTGTGTCACCTATAAAGACAACAGATCCTTCCTTCGATTCAATCGCATAGCCAACCGTTTCAACGACATGATGAACCATGATCGCCGTAACGTCAAGATCGCCCAATCTGACTTTTTCGCCGGGGATGATAGTCTCAAATTTTAAAACCGGTTTCTCGGGACTGGGAAGGGACGAAAAGTCCGGCCAGATAATACCATTAAAAAGATGGGTTCTCAGGGCATCAATAATATGGGGGGTTCCGTAGATCGCCAAGGGACGCTCTCGTTGAAGATAACCAATATTGTCTGCCAGAAACATAATATCCCTGACATGGTCGAGATGCGAGTGGGTTACAAATATATAATTGATATTACACTGTTCCTCCACAGAAAGCAGCGTTGTGATCGTACCCGCATCAATCAAGATATTTCCGTTTAATAAAAAGCTCGTCGTATTACAACCGGGCATCTGCGATCCATGGCAACCCAAGACTCTGATATCCACCGTGTCTCTCCCCTCCAAGCATGATCGCCGCGAACCCTAACACAGCTTTTAAACTGTAGCAATATCTTTGTACCGGAAGTTGCGGGTTCCTGCATCATAAGATTAAAAAGCCATGGGGCGTTATCACATGCGGCTGACCCATGGCCTCTCCAATGTTATCGGAAGCAAATCATTCCGGCACAACCTTAAAAACCTCATCACCGGGACGAACACGATCAGACAGCTTGACGCCAATATAGTCTCCGGGAACCGCCTTTTCGACTTTCTGATTGCTGATTTCCATGGATTCAATTCTGTCTGTCAGGTCCGTTGTATGCCCTACGACTTTTATCGAATCACCCGTTTGTAACTCACCGTTTGTAATCTTGATTGCAGCAACACACGGCTTTGCAAAGAATTTCACTACTTCACCCACTTTTTCTTCCGCCATGACGAACCCTCCTTTCCTCATAGCTTGCTTGAGAAAGAACCGCAATTGATGACTTTTTAAAGCCGTCCTTCCAGCCCCCGACAAATACTTTCGAGGGCAGGCTCCATAGGGAATCCAGGTGACGTGAGATGATAAAATACCGGATTCCCGTTTTCACGGGAATGACAAATAGAGACGAAATCAGACTTCTTAAGAGACAGATAAAATTCACACTTCGTGTAAGACGTACATCTTTTTTCATAAAAATTCAAGGAAAAATGGGACAAAAAAAACAGGAATCATGAATCATCCCTGTTTCTTTACTTAATCAAAGGTGTGATAATCTGCAGCATTAAAGAAGCTCTTAGCCGCGTGGGTTGCCTCTTTACTTTTGCGCTTGAGCCTTTCTTTTTGGTTGTTCCTGGGTTGCTTCCCCGTATGAATTCAATGGTAGACATGGGTGCATTGTCCCCGACGCGAAAACCCATTTTAACGATTCTTGTATAACCGCCATTCCAGTCGCGATAACGTGCCGACAACTCGTCAAAAAGTTTGGTAACAATCTCTTTATCCCTCACAAAGGCCGCTGCCTGTCTCCTCGCATGAAGATCGCCCCTCTTTCCCAAAGTAACCATCTTTTCAGCGACTTTTTTCAACTCTTTCGCCTTCACATCCGTCGTTTTTACCTTCTCATGCTTTAAGAAGGAGGTAACCATATTTCTCAGCATGGCTATTCTGTGGCTTGACGTTCTTCCAAGTTTTTTTCCGGATTTACCGTGGCGCATTTATTGTATTCCTTTCCAGTTGATCATTGGTTCCCTTATTCCAACGGGCTCACAGGGTCCCCTTCAATCTGCTCTTCCTTATTCCATGGCGGCGACTCAAGTTTCATACCGAAACTCAGTCCCATTTCTGCGAGAATCTCTTTAATTTCATTCAGAGACTTCCTGCCAAAATTTTTTGTCTTCAGCATCTCTGCCTCGGTCTTCTGCACGAGTTCTCCTATAAGGTTAATACCGGCATTCTTCAGACAATTTGCCGACCTGACGGAAAGTTCCAAATCATCCACATGCCGGCGGAGGTTCTCATTGATATTTTCCTTTTCCTCCACCTCCTCGTGCTGCACTTCTTCGTCGATCTCATCAAAGTTGATAAATATATCCAACTGGCCTTTCAATATCTTCGCCGCATAAGCAATGGCGTCTTCGGGGAGGACACTCCCGTCAGTCCACACCTCCATGACAAGCCGGTCATAATCTGCAATCTGACCAACCCTTGCATGGGTTACTGTATAATTGACCTTTTTTATGGGAGAAAAAACCGCATCCATATTGATTGTGCCCTCAGGCTGGTCCAGAGCACGCTCCTTTCTCGCAGGCACATACCCATTTCCTGTCTTTACAACCATTTCCATATTCAAACGATGGCCGCCTGAAAGAGTCGCAATGTAGTGATCAGGATTGAGAATGTCAACCGTTCCATCCGTCACAAGGTCCGCCGCCATGATAGGCCCCTCTTTTGATGTATCTATATGGACGACTCTGGGGCCATCCTGGTGAAGTTTCAGACGAACACCCTTCAGGTTAAGGACAACATCGGTCACATCTTCCTTGACGCCTGGAACTGTCGAATATTCTTCAAGAACACCATCAATAGCTACAGAGACGATGGCCGCTCCCTGTATGGACGACAGCAGCACCCTTCTGAGGGCATTACCAAGGGTAATGCCGAATCCTCTCTCCAACGGTTGACAAGTGAATTCACCATAAAATCTCGTGTGGGTGCTTTCATCAACTTCGATTCGCTTCGGTCGTATTAAACTGTGCCAACTCCTTTGCATGTTATAATTCCCCACCCTTCGGGCATAAAATAAATTGTTATCGTGTTACTTCGAATAAAGCTCAACGACCAACTGTTCCTTGATTGGCATGGTTAATTCTTCTCGAGAGGGCAGTGTTTTAACAACACCTCTGAAATTATCCTTATCCAATTCCAACCATTGCGGCACACCACGTCTGGCGACTGCTTCCATAGCATCCAATATTCGCTCGACTTTCCTGCTTTTTTCCCGCAGACTGATTTCACTGCCAACGTTCACCATGAAGGAGGGGATATTGACTGTCTTTCCATCCACCAAAAAATGATTATGCCTGACGAGCTGTCTTGCCTCAGTCCTTGAATTGGTAAAACCCATGCGAAAGACCATATTATCAAGACGCCTCTCTAAAAAAAGCAAGAGATTGGTCCCTGTAATGCCCTTCTGTCTGTCTGCTTTCTCAAAATAACCCCGAAATTGCCTTTCCAGGAGGCCATACATCCTCTTAAGTTTCTGCTTTTCCCGCAACTGAACCCCGTAATCGGAGTATTTTTTTCGAGCCTGACCATGGTCTCCCGGAGCATACCCTCTTCTTTCAAAGGCACACTTATCACTGTAACATCGATCGCCCTTTAAAAACAGTTTTAAGCCTTCCCGCCGACACAACCTGCAAAAAGATTCTGTATATCTTGCCAAAAGGACCTCCCCTTATTTCAAGTTTAAAATTCTAAATACTAATATCTAAATGCTAAACAAATTCTAAATTCTAATACCAAAACGTTTTCGACATTGGACATTTGCATTTCGATATTGTTTAGAATTTAGGGTTTCGCGCCTGGTATTTATCCCTTTATACCCTTCGTCTCTTCGGTGGTCGACAACCATTATGAGGGATGGGTGTCACATCTCTGATAAGACTGATCGTCAGACCAGCCACCTGTAAGGATCTCAACGCGGATTCCCGACCCGAACCGGGACCTTTCACATATACCTGAACACGTCTCATCCCATGCTCTTTTGCCTTCTTAACGGCATCTTCCGCCGCCACCTGAGCTGCGAAAGGCGTACTCTTTCTCGAACCCTTAAAACCCTGCATCCCCGCTGAAGCCCAAGCAATCACATTGCCGCTGAGATCCGTGATGGTAATAATTGTATTATTAAAGGTCGACTGAATATGTGCAATTCCCTCCGGTATATTCTTTTTTTCTTTTTTCTTTCCTGTTTTCCTGACCTGTTTTGCCATGCCTCCTCCGGATACCAGTTTGATGGATTATTTCCTTTTGCCGGCAATGGACCGTCTCGGGCCCTTCCTTGTCCGCGCATTGGTACTTGTTCTCTGTCCTCTGACGGGAAGTCCTTTTCGATGTCTCAATCCACGATAGGTTCCGATATCCATCAACCGTTTCAGGGCCATAGATACCTCCCGTCTCAAATCTCCTTCGACCTTATGTTCTTTATCGATAATATTTCTGATGGCGGTTATCTCGGAGTCAGCAAGATCATCCGTCTTCTTATCAAAACTGATATTAGCTTTCTCAAGAATATACTGAGCCTTACTCCTGCCTATTCCATATATATAGGTTAAAGCAATTTCCATTCTCTTATTCTTGGGTAAATCCACACCTGCAATTCTTGCCACCTGATAACCTCCCGATCAGAAAAATTCTTTCCTATTATCCCTGACGTTGTTTATGTTTCGGATTCTCACAAATAACCCGCAACACACCCCGCCTTTTGACAATCTTACATTTATCACAAATCTTTTTTACAGAAGACCGTACTTTCACGATTTCACCCCTAAAGTAATATGCGCCATTCAGCTTCCAGGAATTCAACCCGAATCTGCCTGATGACCGACCGTTGCCGATATCCTTTCTACTTTGTCCGGTATATGATCCTTCCGCGAGTCAGATCATAGGGCGACAGTTCAACCGTTACCTTATCGCCCGGTAATATCTTGATGAAATGCATTCGCATCTTCCCTGAGATATGAGCAAGGACGCGGTGTCCATTCTCCAGTTCGACACGAAACATGGCATTGGGTAATGGTTCAATGACCCGGCCTTCTACTTCGATTGGTTCTTCCTTCGCCATAAAACCCCATTTCAGTCAGCGGCCAAACCGCTGAATATTCTATCTCGCTGATCCTCCGTCAGGCTCAGCCTACCCGGTTCACTATCGCCAGTTTCAATGTACCACACTTAGAATATCCGGACCGTTCTCAGTGATGGCCACGGAATGTTCAAAATGGGCGGACAATTTTCCGTCCTGCGTTACAACGGTCCATCCATTATCTAAAACCCTGACCTTATACGTACCCTCATTGACCATCGGTTCAATGGCCAGAACCATACCGTTTTTCAATTCGATGCCCCGTCCCTTTACACCGAAATTCGGTATTTGCGGTTCTTCATGGAGATTCTTCCCGATCCCGTGACCGACAAAATCTCTCACCACAGAAAATCCCGCCGTCTCTGCAGAGCGTTGAATGGCTGCTGATATGTCACCCAGACGATTCCCGGTTCGTGCCTCCTTGATGCCATGATACAGTCCCTTTTCCGTCGTTTCAATCAGCCTCATCGCTTCCCCGGAAATCTGACCAACAGGCACCGTAATTGCCGCATCACCGTAATAACCCTTATAATTCACGCCAAAATCAAGACTTACAATATCACCAGGTATCAGAACCCTGCCCGATGGCATCCCGTGCACAACTTCCGAATTGACGGAAATACAGAGGGAATACGGATACCCCTTGTATCCTTTGAATGCCGGTTTCGCCCCCTTTTTTCTTGCAAGTTCTTCAGACAGTCTGTCCAGATCGGCAGTCGTTATACCAGGTGCGATCCTTTCCCTTAATATGCTCAGGATTTCAGCGACAATATGGTTGCTCGCCCGGATTTTATCAATTTCTTCGGGAAGCCTCAGGATGACCATATTGATGACCTTTCTACATTCTTCAACGCCTTTTTGCAATGCGTCCCTTCTTTAAGAACCCTTCATATTGCCTCGTTAACAAATGGGTTTCTATTTGACCGGCCGTATCGAGGGCGACACCGACGACGATCAATAAGGCTGTCCCACCAAAGTAAAAGGGCACATTAAAGTAACTGATCAATATACTGGGCAGAACGCAAACAGCGGAAACGTACACAGCGCCGCTGAAGGTCAATTTTGTCAAAACATCATCAATATACTCAGCCGTTTTTTTGCCCGGCCGTATCCCGGGAACATATCCGCCATATTTTTTCATATTGTCGGAAACATCCACAGGATTAAAGGTCACCGCTGTATAAAAATAGCAGAAAAATACGATGAAAGCGACGTAGAGTGATTCATAAGCGACCTTCCCGGGAATCAGGGCGTCGGAAATAACCTTCATCCATGGATGATCTATGAAATTGGCAATCGTTGCCGGAAACATGATGATCGAGGATGCGAAAATGGGCGGGATAACCCCCGCCGTATTTACCTTCAGGGGAAGATGGGTAGACTGTCCTCCATATATCTTCCTTCCGACAATCCGTTTTGCATATTGTACAGGAATTTTCCTCTGCCCGCTCTCAACAAATACAATGACACCGACAACTGCTAACATCATCACGATGAGAATAACAATAAAGAATATGCCCATTTCCCCTGCGGAAAGCAGACTGAACGTCTGATAAATCGCTGCCGGGCCCCTGCATACAATACCGGCAAAGATTATCAGGGATATGCCATTACCGATACCTCTTTCTGTAATCTGCTCCCCAAGCCACATGATGAATGCCGTACCCGCGGTGAGTGTCAGCACCGTCATCATGCGAAAGCTCCATCCGGGATCCATGACAATGGAGACACCCGTAGGACCCGCCATATTTTCAAGCCCGACGGAAATACCGAAACCCTGGATCAGGCTTAAGACGACCGTTCCATACCTGGTATACTGGGTGATTTTTCTTCGCCCCGCATCACCTTCTTTAGAAAGTCTTTCCAGGTGGGGAATCGCGACAGTCAATAACTGAAGAATAATGGATGCGCTGATATATGGCATAATGCCAAGGGCAAACACAGAGAGATTCGACAGCGCCCCGCCTGCAAACATATCAAAAAAGCCAAGCAACGATCCTTTTGCCTGTTCGAAGAATGCCGCCAAAGCCGCCGTATCAATCCCCGGTGTGGGAACATGTGCCCCTATTCTGTAAACGGCCAAAAGAACGAACGTAAAAAGGATTCTTTTTTGAAGCTCCGGTATCTTGGGTATATTTTTTAAGCCATCTAACAAATCAGACAACCTCTACGATTGAACCACCGGCCGCCTCAATTTTTTCTCTGGCGCCACGGCTTACCATGTTCATCTTTAATGAAACGGGATAATCAATGCTGCCTTTTCCCAGCACCTTGATTCCATCTTTCCTGTGCCTTACAACCCCGGCGAAAACGAGAGCGTCTTCATCAATCACGGAGCCTTCGGGAAACTTTTTCAGCTGATCGACATTGATGGTAACAATGGTCTTTCGGAAAGGATTGCGAAAGCCTCTCTTCGGAAGTCGCCTTGAAAGGGGCATCTGCCCTCCTTCAAATCCGGATCTCACCTTGCCCCCCGAACGGGCATTCTGGCCTTTATGTCCTTTGCAGGACGTCCCTCCATGGCCCGATCCGTCGCCGCGGCCGACCCGTTTTCGCTTTCTTTTAGAACCCACTGGGGGCTTTAATGTTCCTAAATTCATATTCCGTTCCCCTCAAGTTCCTCCACAGAAACCAGGTGACACACCTTTTGTACCATACCACGAATTTCGGGCGTATCTTTCAGTAAGACAGTTCTGTTTAATTTTTCAAGACCCATCCCCCGAAGGACATTCCGCTGTTTCTGTGGTCTGCCGATATAACTTTTGACCAGCGTTACTTTCAGCTTCTTCTCCACGATATTCCTCTCCATGTCGACACTAACTAAGCTTCAGAAATCTCTTTTCCCCTCATCATCAAAATATCCGACGGATTTCTCAATTGACAAAGCCCGTCAATCGTTGCCTTGACCAGGTTATGCGGATTGTGTGAACCCAAACATTTTGTCAATATGTTGTGAATTCCGGTAACTTCAAGTACTGCCCTCACGGCGCCGCCCGCAATGAGACCCGTTCCCTCTGAAGCAGGTTTCAAAAGGACCCTCCCGGCCCCGTATCGTCCAATCACTTCGTATGGAATGGTCCGGTTTGAGACGGCAACCCGGGTCATGTTTTTCTTGGCCTTTTCCATGCCCTTTCTGATTGCCTCAGGCACCTCATGGGCCTTTCCCAGCCCTGCGCCCACGGATCCATTCCCATCACCTACCACGACCACCGCGCTGAATCTGAATCTCCGCCCGCCTTTAACGACCTTGGCAGTACGGTTAATCGTGATAACCCTGTCAAGAAGTTCTAACTCTTCCATATGTCTCTCTTATGTTTAATAATGTTTTCTTTTCTAAAACTTCAGCCCCGATTCCCTCGCCGCTTCAGCCAGTGCCCTGACTCGCCCATGGTAAAGATATTTCCCTCTGTCAAAGACAATTTGCTCAATACCGAGGGCCTGTAATCTTTTTGAAACCAGTTTTCCCACTTCCCTCGCGGCGTCAAGTTTTTTCAACCCCCCAAGGGCGCCTTTTATTTCCTCACTCAGGGTTGAAGCCTCTGCCAGGGTTTTCCCGAGATCATCCGCAATCGCCTGTACATATATTTGCTTCGCACTCCTGAACACAGAAAGGCGGGGTTTTGACTCGGTTCCTGATATTTTACCTCTCACTCTTCTTTTTCGTTTATCTCTAATCTTTTCTATCTTTTTTGATGCCAATGCTCTACCTCTTCCATGGCTGTACCTGGCGCTTAAATTGATTAAGCCCCTACGGATTTACCGACCTTTCGTTTAATCTGTTCACCCGCATACTTTATCCCCTTACCTTTATATGGCTCGGGTTTTTTCAAGTCCCTTATTTCAGCCGCGACTCTTCCCACGAGCTGTTTATCGATGCCGGAAACCATGACATTCACCTGTTTATCGACCCTGACGTCAATCCCTTCAGGAATTCTGTATTCCACAGGATCAGAATATCCCAGAACCAATCGAAGAACATCGCCGTTTTTCTCTGCCCGGTATCCGACACCGGAGATTTCGAGGCCTTTTTCAAAACCGGCACTGACACCCGTCAACATATTTGCAATAAGCGTTCTGACGAGGCCGTGATAGGACCTTTCCTTCCTGCCGTTCGAAAGCCGCCTCACCTCAACGGTCCTATGATCCGCAACGACTTCAACTCCCTGGGGTATCCGCACAGACAGCGCCCCCCTGGGACCCTCAACCTTGACGGTTGAGCTATCCTGGCTGATCCTGACCTTGTCAGGAATTTCAATGGGTCTTTTACCAATTCTTGACATGAACCAATCTCCCGATTCCCTTTATCTCCTCACACGTGCCTACCATACATTACAGAGGATCTCACCGCCTACCTTTGAATCTCTTGCCTCCTGGTCCGTCATGATCCCCTTGGAAGTAGAAAGAATGACAGTACCATAACCATTTAATACCTTGGGAATCATATCACTCTTTACGTAAACCCTCCTGCCGGGCTTACTGACTCTCTGTATGTCTGTCATGACGGTCTTTTTCGCGTCATAATATTTGAGAGATATTCTTAATACCTGATATCCCCGCGCATCTTTCTTGACATCATACCCGCTAATATAACCAGACTTTTTCAAAACCTTCGCGATATTCAGATTAATCCGGGACAACAGGATATCAACACTTTTATAACGTACCCTGTTGGCATTACGGATTCTTGTCAGCATATCTGCAATAGGATCGGTCATCCCCATACGTCACTCCTCCAATATCCTTCTCACCAACTCGATTTCATCAGACCGGGAATCTCCCCTTTAAGGGCAAGATTTCTCAGACATATTCTACACATATCAAATTTTCTGTAATAAGCTCTTGGTCTCCCGCACAGAGGACAGCGGTTATAATTTCTGACCGAAAATTTCATCTTCCTTTTAGCCTTTGCGATTAGAGATTTCTTTGCCACGCTTTCCTCCAGTGAATTTCCATGCCTTCCCCATCAGTTTTTGAAAGGTAATCCCATCAGTTTGAGAAGCTGCCTTGCCTCATCATCCGTTTTCGCCGATGTAATGATCGAGACATTCATCCCTTTCACTTTGTCAATCTTGTCGTAATCTATCTCGGGGAAAATAATCTGTTCCTTCAACCCCAGAGAAAAATTTCCTCTGCCATCAAATGATTTCGGTGAAATTCCCCTGAAATCTCTAACCCTTGGCAGAGCAACATTCACAAGCCGGTCGAAAAACTCATACATCCGTTCGCTTCGGAGGGTCACGCAGCATCCAATGGACATACCCTGGCGGAGCTTGAAGGTCGCAATGGATTTTTTTGCCTTCGTGATGACCGGTCTTTGCCCCACAATCATGGAGAGCTCTTCAACGGCGCTGTCCAGAATTTTGATATTCTGAATTGCTTCACCGAGACCCATGTTGACCACAATCTTTTCAATTCTCGGAATCTCCATTCTGTTCTTATAGTCGAATTCCTTGATCAATGCAGGGACAACTTCCTTTAAATAATATTCTTTCAACCTTACCATAATTCCCGACCTATGAGTCCAATATCTCTTGACATTTTTTGCAGACCCGCACCTTTCCGCCGTCCTCGAGGATTTTGTATCCTATCCTGACACCGACATCACATTTACTGCAGAGGAACATGACATTGGAAGCATTAATGGGTCCTTCTTTTTCCAGGATACCGCCTTTACCTTTCGCATCGGGTTTTTTGTGCCTCTTCACGATGTTCAGTTTTTCAACGACGACCTGGTTCTTATCACGGATGGTTTTCAGTATCTTTCCTGTCTTACCCTTTTCTTTACCGGAAATTACCTTCACCATATCACTTTTTTTCAGTCGCTTTCCTTGCATCTCCTATTCCCCGCTAATCAGATTTATCACCTTCAGCATTGTCAATTATAATACTTCGGGTGCCAGAGAAATGATCTTCATAAACTGTTTGGCCCGGAGTTCTCTGGCTACCGGTCCGAATATTCTGGTCCCGACGGGCTCCAGTTGGTTTGTGATCAGAACGGCGGAATTGTCGTCAAACTTCAAATACGATCCGTCTGGTCTCCTGACTTCCTTGGCGGTACGCACGATGACGGCCTTCATGACATCGCCTTTTTTAACCTTTGAGTTAGGTATGGCCTCTTTCACAGATACGACAATAACATCACCTATGCTTGCGTACCTTCTTTTCGATCCGCCAAGCACCTTAATGCACGCAACTTTCTTTGCACCCGAATTATCTGCTACATTTAAAATGGTTTGCATCTGTATCATAATAACACCCACCTCTTACTCAGTGGTCGGAACATCTTCCGGCCACCGGTAACTATTTTGCCTTCTCAAGGATCGCCCGCATCCGCCAGCGCTTTTCTTTGCTCAGTGGCCGCGATTCGACAATTAGGACCTTATCCCCTATATTACAGATGTTGGTCTCATCGTGGGCCTTATACCTCACATATCTCCTCAAG
>JAPLJQ010000052.1 GCA_026388495.1 Deltaproteobacteria bacterium
ACTTTGCCGCCCGCGTCGCCAGGGATCATCATGAGAGGATAAACGGTTCGGGATATCCCCGGGGCATAAGTCTGAATGACCGGATTGTCGAGATCGTGGCTGTCTGCGATATTTATGACGCCCTTATTTCCACGAGACCTTACCGACCCGTATCATTCGACAATCGCACTGCCCTCGAGAATATCACCATGATGGCAGAAAGAAATGAAGTGAGCTGGGAGGTGGTTCAGGCACTGGTAGCTCATAACCGTAAGGAAAAGAAACACTTCACTAAATGTAACGTATCATTGGAAAAAAGAGGTACAATCCCACCGAACAATGTCTATGGCATTCTTGCTGATTAATTGCTGAGTCGTCAGGTTGACGCCCTCGTAAAAAGTCCCCTTAACCGTCATACCGGCGAATCCCGGATCGGAGTCCGGGACAGGCGCCGGAATCCAGTATTATCAGGTATTTCATAGATTCCGGGTCAAGCCCGGAATGACGAATAGAGGGGTTATGCGAAGGTCTCAAAACAGGGGTTTTCAGGCGTTTTATGACTTCATCAGGATTGGTGTTTTACAAAGAGATGATCGAGATATCGTTTTGATATTTGGTGAGCCGTGCGGGAATCGAACCCGCGACAAACGGATTAAAAGTCCGCTGCTCTACCGGACTGAGCTAACGGCCCACTGGATAATGTTTTTTTAAGCCTGACCTTCTACTAATAAGTGATGCGGGTTGTCAAGAAGAAAAGCAGTTACCCGTCAAAGGGATTTTTCAGGATAATCGTTTCCTCCCTCCCCGCACCGACGGAAACGAGAACCAGCTTTACGCCGGCAAGAACTTCCAGCCTTTCGATGTATCGTCTTGTATTCTGAGGAAGCTCTTCGATATGCGTGGCTTTTGTAATATCTTCCGTCCAGCCGTCCATTTCCTCATAAATGGGCTGGCACTGGGCCAGGAGTCGCGGATTTGAAGGTAATGACTCGGTGAATTCTCCCTGCGGGGTTTTGTAACCGACGCAAATCTTCAACTTTTCAAGGCCGGTCAGAACATCGAGTTTTGTCAGGGCAATGCCCGTTATGCCGGATAACCGCACGGATTGCCGTACAAGGACCATGTCGAGCCAGCCGCAGCGGCGTTTTCTTCCCGTCGTGGCGCCATATTCCTGCCCCACCTCGCGTATGCTGTCTCCGATTTCGCAGGTCAATTCGGTTACGAAAGGCCCTTCTCCCACACGGGTCGTGTATGCCTTGCAGATTCCTACGACGGCGGTGACGGCGGATGGGCCGACGCCGGTTCCGCAGGCGGCGTTGCCTGCCACGGTATTGGAGGAAGTCACATAGGGAAAGGTGCCGTGATCGATATCGAGGTGTGATCCCTGGGCGCCCTCAAAGAGGATTTTTTTCCCTTTCCTGATTTCATCATTCATAATGATCGATGTATCGGCCACATAGGGCCTGATACGGTCTGCATACGTCCGGTATTCTCTGTAAATAGCTTCCTTATCCAGGGGTTCTTCCTGAAAAAGCCTCGTGAGGTAAAAGTTCTTTTCGTCGATATTCTGGTTCAGCTTTTCACGGAATACCTCTTCATCCAGAAGATCACAGATTCGGATGCCGACCCGCGCGATCTTATCTTCGTAGGCGGGTCCGATACCTCTTCCCGTCGTTCCGATTTTTTTACCCATCCCGTGGGACTCACGGGCAACATCGATTCTGCGGTGATAAGGCATGATCACGTGGGCTATGTCACTTACAAACAGTCTTGTATTGGGAGGTAAAACACCCCGGCTTTTGAGCTTTTCAATCTCTTCTATAAGGACCTTCGGATCGACGACGACCCCGTTTCCGATAATGCAGATTTTCCAGTCGTGCAGGATTCCGGAGGGGACCAGATGAAGAATCGTCTGTTGACCCTTCACGACGAGGGTGTGCCCCGCGTTGTTCCCGCCCTGGAATCGCGCAATGACATCGGCATCCTGGGCGTACAGGTCAACGACCTTCCCCTTGCCTTCGTCACCCCACTGGGTTCCAATAATTGCGACATTTGCCATTTGCGTATTTCCTCCTGACTACATCTCCAGTTGGGTAACCGAGATGATGTTGGGCAGACTCTGGAGCTTGTTGAGAACATCTTCGGATACCATGGTGTCCGTCGTCAGGACAACGAGGGCCTGTTTGTCAACCGCTTCCCGGCTCAGATGAAGTCTTGCGATATTGACCTTGTTGGCTCCGAGGGTGTTTCCGATGTTGCCGATGACGCCCGGTTTGTCGTAGTTCGACACAACGAGCATGTGGCCTTCCGGAATGACCTCGACGGTAAATTTGTTGATCCTGACGATTCTCGGTTCCTGTCTTCCGAAAATAGTGCCCGCCGTACAGCTCTTTTCCTCGGATGTCTTGACGGTGAGGGATATCATGCTTGTGTAATCCCCGACTTCGCTGCTTCTTGACTCGACAACCCTGATCCCCCGGTCTCTGGCAATGACGGGTGCATTGATGTAGTTGACGTTTTCATTGAGAATGGGTGTCAGCAATCCCTTAAGGAGCGAAATGGTGATGGGCGCCACGTTGTAATTCAGGATTTCACCGCTGTACTCCACGATGACCTCCTTGAAGCCTCCCTTGATGATCTGGGCCTCGAATCTCCCCAGTTTTTCCGCAAGATTCACGTAGGGCTGGATAACGCTCAGAAGCTCCGCGCTGACCGACGGGAAATTAACGGCGTTTCTGATTTCCCCTTTTGTCAGGAAACCGGCAATCTGTTCGGCGATGGCGATGGCCACGTTGATCTGGGCCTCATCGGTTGAGGCCCCCAGGTGGGGCGTGCAGATGACGTTTTCGAGGGCCACGAGAGCCTTGTTTTTTGTCGGCTCTTCTTCAAAGACGTCGAGGGCCGCGCCTGCAACTTTTCCGGAGACAAGGGCGTCATAAAGATCCTTCTCAACGACAATGCCCCCCCGTGCGCAGTTGATGATGAAAACGCCCTTTTTCATTTTCGCAAAGGCGGCGGCGTTGATCAGTCCTTTCGTGTCTTTTGTGCTGGGTGTGTGAACGGTGATGAAATCGGACTTTTTCAAAAGGTCGTCGAGAGCGACTAAGGTAATTCCCATTTTCTCGGCGGCGGAGGGGGAAATGAAGGGATCATAGGCAATCACATTCATCTTCAGTCCCAGTGCCCGATCGGCGACAATGGTCCCGACACGACCGATGCCGATGATGCCGAGGATCTTGTTAAAATACTCGTTGCCCATGAACTTGTTTTTTTCCCACTTTCCCGCTTTCATGGACGCCGTCGCCTGGGGGATCTTTCTGGCAAGGGAGAGCATCATGGCAATGGCGTGTTCACCCGTGGTGATAGTGTTTCCCCCCGGGGTGTTCATGACGACGATTCCCCTCTTACTGGCTGCGCCTATGTCCACATTGTCGAGGCCGATGCCGGCCCTTCCGATGACGGTAAGCTTTTCAGCGCAGTCGATAATTTCCCTGGTGACCTTGGTTGCACTCCTTATGGCCAGCCCGTCATAGTCTTTAATGACGCCTTTGAGTTCATCCGGTGTGAGGTTCGTCATGACATCCACCTCGATTCCCGGTGTATTCTTAAATATTTCTATACCTTCTACGGACAGGGTATCGCTCACAAGAACTTTTTTCATCATAGGGGATCTCCTTCAACCCGGCTCATGAAAGATTTTAATTTTGTCAATCATATTTCCTTGATTTTTTGATAATAAACCTTCTCAAGTTCCAGAAGGGCAGACGTGATGTC
>JAPLJQ010000018.1 GCA_026388495.1 Deltaproteobacteria bacterium
CGTTCAATATTGATCCGGGAAAAATTGAAGAAAGGATTACGGAAAAAACAAAGGCCATTATCCCCGTCCATCTCTTTGGTCACCCGGCGGATATGGATCCGATCATAAACCTTGCCCGGAAATACCATCTCAGGGTTATAGAAGATTGCGCCCAGGCTTTCGGCGCAACGTACCACGGCAGGAAGGTGGGCGCCATGGGAGATTGCGGTTGTTTCAGCTTCTTCCCGAGCAAAAACCTCGCCGGATACGGTGACGGAGGCATGATCATTACCCGGGATGAAGCGCTGGCGGCAAACCTGAAGCTTCTTCGAAATCACGGCAGCGCCATAAAATACCATCATAAAGCTTTAGGATATAACAGCCGCCTTGATGAAATCCAGGCTGCCATCGTCCGTGTCAAAATGAAGCGAATCGACGCATTCAACCAAAAGCGCCGGGAGAATGCAACCCTCTACGGAATGTTTATCAGGAGGGACGACACGATCCTTCCTGTAGAAATTCCCGGATGTACCCATGTTTATCACCAGTATACCCTTCGCTCAAAACACAGAGACCGGATGATGGACGTGCTCAAAAAAAACAACATCTCTGCCGCCGTTTATTATCCCGTGCCCCTCCATAAGCAGGAGGTATTCGTTTCCCTCTACGGAGACGGTGACATACTGACGAACAGTGAAATGTGTGCAAAAGAAGTCCTGTCTCTTCCCATGTTCCCGGAACTGGAAAAGAAAGAAATCGAATACATCAGTGATATCATCAACCATGCGTTCTGAAATGTGCACCAATGAAGACAGGCAAAACATCACCTCCGGACATTCAAAACGCATCATGATTGTGGCCGGAGAGGCCTCAGGGGATCTCCACGGAGGGAATCTGGTTAAGGCTATGCACCGAATCGATCAGACCCTTCAATTTTATGGCGTCGGAGGGATAAATCTTAAGGAAGCAGGGGTTGATCTTGTCGCCGATTCAGCCGATATGGCTGTGGTCGGATTAACGGAGGTTTTTTCCAAACTGGGCGCCATCAGAAGGGTCATGGGCGCCCTGAAGGCTTCAATCAAGGCAGTCAGGCCCGATCTCCTCATCCTTATCGATTATCCGGATTTTAACCTCTCCCTTGCCAGGACGGCTAAAAAAAGGGGCGTGAAGATCTTTTATTACATCAGTCCCCAAGTCTGGGCATGGCGAAAAGGACGGATCGGAACCATTAAGAAAATCATCGATAAAATGGCCGTGATTCTCCCCTTTGAGGCCCGGATCTACCATGAAGCCGGTGTTGACGCGACGTTTGTCGGGCATCCCCTCCTTGATGTGGTAAGGACAAAATACACCCGGCAGGAGGCGCTCAACAGATTCGGTCTCCGGGAAGGGGCAACGACCGTGGGAATTCTCCCGGGAAGCAGGCAGTCCGAGGTGGTCAGTCTCCTGCCTGACATGCTGAAAGCGGCGGAAATCATCATGAAAAAGCTGCCGGATGTGCAGTTTGTACTTCCCCTCGCCGATACGCTTGATATAAAGTTCATGTCACACATTACAGAGCAATATCCTGTGACTGTCAAGATCATCAGCAGTGAGATCTATGATGTCATCGGCTGCGCCGACGTTGTCATGGTCGCTTCAGGCACGGCCACCCTCGAAACGGCTCTGATGGAAACGCCGATGGTGATTATTTACAAGGTATCTGCACTTTCTTATTACGTCGGTAAGATGTTCATCCATGTAGATCACATCGGCCTGGTCAACATCATCGCCGGAAAAACCGTTGTCCCGGAGTTGATCCAGGGCGAGGCAAACCCCGAAAAGATCGCCGCTGAAGTCGTCGGCCTTCTTACAAACAGGGCCCGGATGGACCATATCAGAAGCGAGCTGTCCAAAATCAAGGAGACGCTGGGAAGCCCGGGCGCCGCCGAAAGAGCTGCCCATCTGGCATACGATATGTTATAATAATGGATATTTTCAAGCGTATTTTAAAACTTGCAAGGCCCCACACTCCGAAGTTCATCATGGCGATGGTCTGCATGCTTATCGTAGGCGCCACGACATCCGCCCTGGCCTTTCTGGTAAAGCCAACCCTCGATGAAATCTTCCTCAAGAAGAACGCTGACATGCTGATATGGATACCCGTCGCTGTCATTGCCATATACCTGACAAAAGGGTTATGCAGTTACACACAGACGATTCTGATGAGTTTTATCGGACAGCGCGTCGTCGCAGATCTTCGCAATAACCTCTACAAGCAGATACAGATGCAATCCCTTTCATTTTTCACCAAAAATCCTACCGGTATCCTCATGTCGCGGATCACCAACGACGTCGGCTACGTTCAGGGCGCCGTCTCTGAAGCCGTCACCAGCCTCCTGAAAGACTCCTTCACCCTTATCTGTCTCGTGTTTGTCATTTTCTATCGGGACTGGCAACTGGCGATCATCGCCATGTTTGTCTTTCCTCTCACGATCTACCCCATCGCCAAGTTCGGTGAAAAAATGAGAAACATTGCCACAAGCACCCAGGTGACGATGGGCAGCCTGACCACCCTCCTCCAGGAAACCATATCCGGAACGAGGATTGTCAAGGCATTCAGCATGGAAGACTACGAAAACAAACGGTTTGCCAATGAAAACGAGCACCTCTTCAAGCTGGCCCTCAAATCCGTATCCATCACCGCCGTATCAAGCCCGTTCATGGAATTTCTGGGCGGCATCGGGATCGCCACGATCGTCTTTTATGGAGGCTACCAGGTCATCAAAGGCGTTTCGACGCCGGGGACGTTCTTTTCTTTCCTGACCGCTTTGATCATGCTCTACGAACCGGTCAAGAGGCTGACCAACGTCAATAACACGATACAACAGGGAATCGCCGGCGCGAAACGGGTTTTCAGCATCATCGACATGGTTCCCGATATCAGAAATCATGCCGATGCCGCGGCGCTTCCGAAGATTTCCAAAGGAATTGACATCCAGAATGTTACCTTCCGTTATGAAGAAACGCCGGTTCTGAAAAACATCCATCTTTCCATAAAAGCCGGCGAGGTCGTCGCCTTTGTCGGCATGAGCGGCGGAGGAAAAACGACCCTCGTCAACCTGATCCCGCGTTTTTACGATGTCACGGAAGGACGGATCCTGATAGACGGCCATGACATCCGTGATGTCACCATCGAATCCCTGCGGGGTCAGATCGGCATCGTAACCCAGCAGACCATTCTTTTTAACGACACGGTGAAAAACAATATCGCCTATGGAGACATCGAAAAGACAGACGAGGATATCATTCAGGCGGCGCGTGCTGCCAATGCCCATGACTTTATTATGAATCTTCCGAAGGGATACGACACGGTCATCGGAGAGCAGGGAACAAAACTCTCCGGCGGGGAAAGACAGAGGATTTCCATCGCACGGGCGCTGCTCAAGGATGCCCCCATCCTCATCCTCGACGAGGCAACGTCTTCTCTCGATACGGAAGCGGAAATTGAAGTCCAGGATGCCCTCGAAACCCTTATGAAGGGACGAACCACCCTGATCATCGCCCACCGGCTTTCAACGATCCGGAACGCCGACCGGATCATTGTGTTATCGAAGGGTGAAATTGTCGAGGAAGGCACCCACGAATCCCTTCTTGAAAAAAGAGGAGAATACTTTAAATTCCATAATATGCAGTTCAAGGATGAAGCCCGGGGAAAATAGGGACAGCGCCCATTTTCCCTCACGCATAAAAAATGGGCGCTGTCCCTATTTTCTATATGAAGAAATTGAATAACTGGCTCAGACGAATCTGGTATACCAACGGCACGCATTCTGTGCTGAATCCCGTGATCCCGATGTTAAGATTTCTGTCGTTTCTATACCGTTCAACCGTCGGCCTGAGAAACCGACTGTATGACCTGGGAATCATTAAACAGGAGCGGCTTCCCTGCAAGGTCATCAGCATAGGGAATATCACCGTCGGCGGAACGGGGAAGACCCCGATGGTCATCATGCTTGCCAATTTTCTCAAGGAAAAAGGGTATAGGCCTGCCGTTTTGAGCAGGGGATATGGCGGGAAAGCGAAATCCCCCGTAAACATCGTTTCAGACGGCGCTCATACCTTGATGGGACACGTTGAAGCAGGGGACGAGCCGGTTCTCATCGCGAAATCGACGGAGGGAATACCCGTACTCACCGGGCCAAAAAGAACCCTCACAGGCAGGATCGCCATAGAAAACCTGGGCGCCGACATCCTGATCCTTGACGATGCGTTTCAGCACAGGCGCATTTTCAGAGATGTGGACATTGTCCTTCTGAATCGGGGAAAACCCTTCGGAAACGGCTTCCTCCTCCCCGGGGGACCCCTCAGAGAACCACCGGAAGCTCTGAAACGGGCCGATTTCATCATATGGAAAGACAGCTCCCTCGACGGCCGTTATCCAAAATTCCAGGAACAGGGTATCGACAAATTCCTCCCCGTCCTGTCAGGATATCTGAAGCCGAAAGCCGTCGTCCGGGGAAACGCAGGAGAGGTTGTCCCCGTAGAATACATAAAGGGAAAGAAGATTTGCGCCTTTGCGGGCATCGGTTCTCCGGAAACCCTGGCGGAAACGATAGAGTCCATCGGAGGGGTCGTGGTCAGTTCCCTGCCCTTCCCCGACCACTGCCGATACACATCAACAAATATTTCCGACATACAAAAGAAAGCGTCCGCAACGGGTGCGGAAATCATCATGACCACGGAAAAGGATGGTATCCGATTGACCGATTTTCCCGACTTCCTGAAAGATATTTTCGTTTTGAGGGTGGAAATGGAAATGCTTCCGTCCCGGGACGCATTTGAAGAAATGATGCTGGAAGAATTAAAGAAAGCATGAAGGTCAGAATTTCAACAAACCGTCCTTTTAACGGGGCAAAACGGATTCTCATCCGCGGTACGAACTGGATCGGCGACGCCGTAATGACGCTGCCCGCCGTTTCAGCCGTCAGAAAAACATTTCCCTATGCGCGGATTTCCATACTTGCCAAACCCTGGGTAGCCGAAATCTTCAATCTCAGCAAAGATGTCGACGAGGTCATCCTGTTTCAAAGCCCTGGAATCCATTCGGGCGTGGCGGGAAAATTCAGATTGTCACAGGAGCTGAGGGCCATGAAATTCGATACGGCCATCCTTCTGCAAAACGCCATAGAGGCCGCCATCATCTCATGTCTGGCAGGAATTCCTGTCAGGGCGGGATTCAATTCCGACGGGAGGGGGCTCTTGCTGACCCACTCCGTCAGAAGGACAGAAGCCATACGGAAAGTCCACCAGACGGAATATTATCTGGAAATGGTCAAATCACTCGGCTGTCAATCGGCAGGAACCAATGTCCGCCTCCGGCCGGGGAAAGACTACGATGCGCTGGCAGAAGAGATATTTGACGCTCATGGAGTAGGCAGGGAAGGTATTCTCGTCGGTATGGCGCCCGGCGCGACTTACGGACCAGCCAAACGATGGTTTCCCGAAAGGTTTGCCGCCGTCGCCGACAGGATGATTGAAGATTACCATGCCCGGGTGATTATATTCGGAAGCAATCAGGACGGAGAAAGTGCTGATCAGGTTCAACAAAACGCCCGTCATCCCCTGATCAGCCTTGCGGGAAAGACGAATCTAAAGGAGGCCATCGCCGTCATGGCACGATGCAACCTTTTTATTTCCAACGATTCCGGTCTGATGCACGTCGCCGGAGCATTGAACATCCCCACGGTGGCTATTTTCGGGTCAACAAACCCCATTACGACCTCTCCCGTGGGGGATAAAAGTGTCATCATCCACAAGGATATCGATTGCAGTCCATGCCTGAAAGAGACGTGTCCCTCAGATTTCCGGTGCATGGACATGATCAGCGTTGACGATGTGTATGATGTCGTCAGAAGGCTGTTGAAATGAAAAAACATGCGGCGGTTTTTCTGGACAGGGACGGAACGATTAACGAAGAGGTAGGATACCTGGACAATCTGGATAAACTCCAGATCCTGCCCGAGGCTTTTGAGGCGGTGAGGTTGGTCAATCAAAGCGGGATGAAAACTGTGGTGATCACCAACCAGTCAGGGATTGGGCGGGGATTTTTTGACGAAGCTTTCGTCGGCAGGGTTCA
>JAPLJQ010000292.1 GCA_026388495.1 Deltaproteobacteria bacterium
GTTTTCTTGCTCCTACGAAAGTTTATTTATAATCTTCGATTACTCTTCGAGAGCTTTGCACAACCCCTCTATTCGTCATGCCGGCGAAGGCCGGTATCCAGGAAGCTATTGATAATACTGGATTCCCGCCTTCGCGGGAATGACGGCAGTGGGATGGATTCCGGAGCCTGTCCCGGACTCCGATCCGGGATTCGCAGGAATGACAAAATTGCCGGTTTTATACAGTTATGCAAATGTCTCCCAATATCACTAAAGAGGAATGAATTATGCTGTTAGATATCAGAGCATTGGAAAAGTGGATCATACCCGCGGTTTTCATCATTGGCGGTCTTCTTTTAGGAATCATATTAGAAAAGCTTGTCATAAAAAAAATCACGAAGCTTTCTCTCCGTACAAAGTGGGAGGGTGATGACATTGTCGTCCAGTCAATACGCGGGATGTTGGTCCTCTGGTTTTTTATCGGAAGTATTTATGGGGCCCTGGAATATACGGCAATAAAACCGGATGTATTACATGTCATTCACAAGGGCCTGTTGATCCTTGTTATTTTATCCGTAACGATTGCTCTATCAAGAGTTTGCGTCGGGTTCATCAATGTGTACAGCAGGAAAGTGGGCGGAGCATTTCTGTCAACGTCCATGTTTGCAAACCTCACAAAAATACTTGTCTTCGTTATCGGTTTTTTGATTATCCTTCAAACATTGGGACTTTCGATTACACCGATCCTGACAGCTCTTGGCGTTGGCGGCCTTGCCGTGGCATTAGCCCTTCAGGACACACTGTCCAATCTATTTTCCGGCATTCATATCATTGCATCGAAACAGGTAAGCCCCGGTGATTATGTAAAGCTGAGCTCCGGCGAAGAGGGGCATATTATTGATATTACCTGGAGGTTTACAACGATTAAAAGCCTGCCGAACAACATGATCATTGTCCCGAATTCAAAACTGGCCTCGGCTATCGTGACGAATTATAACATGAAGGACGAAGTCATGTCTTTTCCCGTTCAGGTTGGGGTGAGCTATGACAGCGACCTGGAAAAGGTTGAGAAGGTAACGATCGAGGTCGCCGAAGAAATTATGAAATTTGTGCCGGGGGGCGTGCCTGAATTTTCACCCCTGGTGCGATATCACACGCTGGGAGACTCCAGTATTGACTTTAACGTCATTCTTCGCGTGCGTAACTACACGGATCAGTTCCCTGTTAAACACGCCTTCATCAAAAAACTCATCTCTCGTTATCGGGAGGAAGGTATCAATATCCCGTTCCCGGTCAGAACGGTTTATATGAAGTAGGCGAGAGTCCGGTTTTTACTGACCAAGGCAAGCCCGAGAAAAGCGTATCATATTTTCATCTTCTCCCATGGCAATGAGTTTGTCCCCGCTTTCAATGGCATATGAAGCAAGGGGGTTGAAAATCATTTTTCCCGAGTCTTTTTTGACAGCTACGATAATCAGGCCGTAACGGTGTCTGATTTCCGACTCTTCAAGCGATGTTCCGGCTATCGGAGACCCGTCGCAAACGGTGATTTCTTCCATTTTCAGTTCGAGACTCTGTCTTCTTGTTGTGATCTCGATAAAATCGAGCATGGCAGGCCTTAAAATGGCCATGGCCATTCTCATCCCTCCCAGGATATAGGGTGACATAACGCGGTCAGCCCCCGCCCGTAGCAGGCGATGTTCAGATTCCTCCTCCTCGGACCGGGAAAGGATATAGATTTCGGGGTTGAGTTCTTTCGCCGTCAGGATGACATAAAGGTTCTGTGCATCCGAAGGAAGGACGCAGACAATGCCCTTTGCCCTTTTAATGCCCGTTGCAAGAAGTGTTTTATCCTGCGTTGAATCTCCCTTGTAATAGATGAATCCTTCATCTTCTATTTTCTGAATAACTTCGGGATTGTTATCAATGACGACGAAAGGAATCTTCTCTTCGGCCAGTTCCCTGCATATAAGATATCCGATTCTGCCGCAGCCGCATATTATATAGTGATTGTTCAGTTTTTTTATCATTTTATCCAATTTACCCCTTCCCATGAGCATTCTGAAGCGGGTCTCAACCATGGTCTCTGCAAAAAGAACGACGGTGTAGAACATGGTCCCGACACCAAATATTATCAAAAATACGGTGAAAAATCTGCCCCCTTCTGTGTGAGGGTAGAAATCGCCGTAGCCGACTGTTGACAGGGTTATAACCGTCGCATAAAGTGATTCGGTAATGCTCCAACCTTCAATAAGGTGGTATCCGAGCGAGCCGATGATAAATATGACAAACAAGCCGAGAAAAGCGATTTTAAGTTTTTTAGTCGGTACCAAACAGACCCTCCGCTAAGACAATCTTGATGGTTTTCCTTAGCATATTAAAAATACACGTCAAATGATAGAAATAAATTTCAAAATTCTTCACGAGACCTTGCGATAAAATGTAATTCCTGATAATGAGCTCCCTCCAGTTGAATAATAAATCTTCATATGTAAATATCGGGAGAAGCTTATGAATGAGAGATTTTATCCGAAGATTGCCGCAGAACTCAGTGTTGGTTTAAAACAAATATCAGCGACGGCAGACCTTCTTACAGAGGGGTGTACCATCCCCTTTATCGCGCGTTACAGAAAAGAAATTACAGGGTCACTCGATGAAGTTGTGGTTACAGAGATTCGTGATCGTCTGGAGCAACTTTCGGAACTGGAAAAACGTCGTGAAGCCGTTCTCAAATCCTTGAGCGACAGGGAGCTGTTGACCGATGAGCTGAAAGAAAAGATTCTTTCGGCGGAAACCATGACCATCCTGGAAGATGTTTACCTTCCTTTCCGTCCCAAACGACGGACCCGTGCCACGGTGGCAAAGGAAAGGGGATTGGAACCGCTGGCTTACATGCTGTTCCAACAGGAGTCCGGAAGAGACCCTGTATCGGAAGCACAGGCCTATCTCAATCCGGATAACGGCGTCACATCCGTGGAAGACGCCCTATCCGGCGCCAGGGACATTATCGCCGAATGGATCAATGAAGATCAGGCGGCGCGATCTGAAATCCGGAATCTTTTTTTCTCAAAAGGTGCGTATCAAAGCAAGGTAGCCCGCGGCAAGGAAGAGGAAGGCATTAAATACAAAGACTATTATGACTGGGAAGAGCCAGTCTCTTCCGCCCCTTCGCATCGGATTCTGGCCATGAGGCGCGGAGAGAAGGAGGGGTTTTTAACACTGCGCATCTCTCCTCCGGAAATCGAAGCCGTATCAATTCTGGAGCGCCTCTTTGTTAAAAGTGAAAACGCCGCCTCCGAGCAGATCAGGCTTGCCGTAAGGGACGGTTATGAGAGGCTTCTCGCTCCTTCCATGGAAACGGAAGTTCGCCTGGCCACCAAGAAAACGGCCGACATCGAGGCGATAAAAGTGTTTGCGGACAATCTCCGCCAGCTCCTCCTGTCGTCGCCCCTTGGTCACAAGACTGTTCTTGCCATCGATCCAGGTCTGCGAACGGGATGCAAGATCGTTTGCCTTGACCGTCAGGGTAAACTTCTGCTCAACGAAACCATATACCCCCTTTTAACGGAAGCAGGCAGAAATGAATCGGCAAAAAAAGTGCAGAAGCTCTGCAATTCTTTCAAAATTGAGGCCATTGCAGTCGGCAACGGTACGGGCGGACGGGAAACGGAAGCCTTCATCCGAAGCCTCGGACTTTCTGAAAATGTCCAGATTGTGATGGTCA
>JAPLJQ010000001.1 GCA_026388495.1 Deltaproteobacteria bacterium
GCGGCAATCGTCTGGCCCGGGTTTGCCCAGGATACCGGGTAGGGAATTACGAACAACGAAGAACGGACAACCATTATGAATTTCAACAATTTCACCATTAAATCACAGGAATCCGTTCAGAAAGCAACGGAAATTGCAACGGCAAAAGAGAACCAGGCCATCGAGACTTCGCATGTACTCAAAGGGATGCTCTTGGTTGACGAGAATGTCATCCCGTTCCTCCTCAAGAAACTGAATGTGAACCTTGATAGTTTCACCGCTGCACTTGACAGGATTGTCGATTCTTATCCCAAAGTCAGTGGCGGCGGGGAGCAGTACCTCTCCAGTGATGCCACAAAAGCCCTGCAGAAAGCCACCGCACTTGCCCAGGAATTCAAGGATGAATTTGTCTCCATAGAGCATCTTCTCCTGGGAATTCTTTCGGTGAACGATAGCACCTCAAGACTACTGAAGGATAACGGGGCTACGGAGAAAGACCTGAAAACTGCCATCCGCCAGTTGCGGAAAGGTTCGGCCGTGAACAGCCAGACAGCGGAAGAGACCTATAATTCCCTGAATCAATTTGCCCGGAACCTGAATGATCTTGCTCGTACCGGGAAACTCGATCCGGTCATCGGTCGTGACGAAGAGATCCGCAGGGTGCTGCAGATCCTTTCGAGGAGAACAAAAAACAACCCGATCCTCATCGGGGAACCCGGCGTGGGAAAAACGGCCATTGCCGAAGGTCTCGCTCACCGGATCATTGACGGGGATGTACCGGATAACCTGAAAACCAAGCAGATCTATTCCCTCGATATGGGAGCCCTGATCGCCGGGGCCAAGTTTAAGGGAGAATTTGAAGAACGGCTGAAAAGCGTGGTCAAGGAAGTGATATCCGCTGAAGGGGAGATCATCCTGTTCATCGACGAGATCCATACCCTGGTCGGGGCCGGCGCCAGCGAGGGCGCAATGGACGCGGCAAATATCCTCAAGCCCGCGCTTTCACGGGGAGAATTGCATGTCATTGGCGCAACTACCTTAAAAGAATACCAGAAATATTTTGAAAAGGACAAAGCGCTCGAACGACGTTTCCAGCCGGTGATGGTCAATGAGCCGGATACGCTGGATGCCATTTCCATCCTCCGCGGGATTAAGGAAAAATACGAAACCCACCACCATGTACGAATCAAGGACGAGGCTATCATTGCCGCCGTTGAACTTTCGCAACGGTATATCTCCGACCGTTTCCTTCCCGACAAGGCTATCGACCTGATCGACGAGGCTGCATCAAAACTCCGTCGCGAAATCAACTCGGTACCGGAAGAACTGGAAACGATTATACGCAAGATCCGCCAGCTGGAAATTGAACGGGAAGCCATCAAACGGGAAAAAGACCAGGGGAAACTGAAGGCCTTAAATGAAGAGATCGGGAACCTGACCGAGGAACAAAACCGGTTAAAGGCAAAGTGGCAATCAGAAAAAGATCTTGTAGAACAGATACAGTCGCGTAAAAATGAGATCGAGAACCTGAAATTCGAGGCCGAAGGTGCTGAACGCAAAGGGGACCTCGGTAAAGTGGCAGAGATCCGCTATGGTCGTATCCCGGAGGCCGAAAAGACCATTGCGGGACTCAAAGGAAAACTGACCGTGCTGCAGAAGGATTCCGCGATGGTGAACGAGGAGGTGGATGCAGAGGAAATTGCCGAAGTGGTCTCGCGCTGGACCGGCATTCCCGTAAGTAGGATGCTGCAGAGCGAGAAACAAAAACTGATGAGCCTCGAGGCCGAACTGCACAAGCGTGTCGTAGGCCAGGATGAAGCCATTGGGGCAGTTTCCGATGCAATCCGCCGGAGTCGTGCCGGGTTGCAGGACACAAAACGTCCTATCGGTTCTTTCATCTTCCTGGGGACGACTGGTGTAGGAAAGACTGAACTGGCAAAAGCTCTGGCAGAATTCCTGTTCAACAACGAGAACAGTATGGTGCGGATCGATATGTCGGAATACCAGGAACGGCATACAGTTTCGAGGCTAGTCGGAGCGCCTCCGGGTTATGTGGGATATGAAGAAAGCGGGCAGCTGACAGAAGCGGTCCGGAGAAAGCCATATTCCGTGGTATTGCTGGATGAAATCGAAAAAGCCCACCCGGATGTGTTCAACATCCTGCTGCAGGTTCTTGACGACGGCCGTTTGACAGACAACAAAGGCCGTACGGTGGATTTTAAGAATACCATTATTATCATGACATCGAACATCGGGTCACACATCATCCAGGAAAACTTGGAGAATGTCACCGATAAAAACCGGGATGAGGTATTCGACCGCACACGGCAACAGGTGTCCGAACTGCTGAAAAAGACCATCCGTCCCGAATTCCTTAACCGGATCGATGAGATCATCATGTTCAAACCGCTCACAAAGGAGGAGATCCGTACGGTTGTCGAGCTCCAACTGGAGATCATCCAGAAAATGCTCGGGAAGAGTGATATACGGCTCAAGGCAACAAAGAAAGCCATCCAGTTCATCGCCACTCTGGGCTTTGATCCGCAATTTGGCGCACGGCCGATCAAACGGGTAATCCAGAAAAACCTGCTGAATGAATTGTCAAAAATGATCCTGGAAGGAACAGTAAATAAAGACAAGGAGATCGTGGTTGACGAAAAAGAAGGAAAACTGATGTTCAGGAATTCCTGATCCTGAAACACCGGCTGCGCACCATAGCACGGAACATTGCAGTGTTACAGTATATGGGTTGCATACGGTGTTTCCAGTTGACTTCAGATCTTCATGGCAACACGCGAGGGATTCTGACTTGTGAATCCGTTGAGACAGAGTATTTTCGGGCATTCATCGGCTGCACATCCCAACAGTGAACAGAGCGAAGTAATGAACCGAAGTATACCAAATAAAAGTTAATTCGTAATTTTTATCAGCAATCCCCCCGAACA
>JAPLJQ010000300.1 GCA_026388495.1 Deltaproteobacteria bacterium
AGATGCCCCCTGAATTTCTTAAGCCCCAATGGCTTTGGCGCTGCTTCACCTTCATCAAGCATCCATTTGACGGACTCCGCAACAACATATTCAATTTCCCGCAGTGCATCCTCTGTGGTATCACCGTGGGCTGCCAGGGAAGGAAACTCCAGGCATCTGGCCACATGACAATGGTCATCCTCCGACCACTCGATCCGGTAGGTGTATTTCTCAATGTCATTCTTCATTTTTCTTCGCCTCCATTTTCTCGATGGCTTTTTTCACGTCTCTTACCTGATAGAATTTTGCCATCTTATCAACTTTTTGCAGGTTTATCCTCGGATCACCTTTCCAGGGTGTTTTGAAAATATAATGACTGCCACGTATCCTCGGCTTACCGAAATATTTCTTACAAATCTTCAGCAGATCGGCAAATAAGACACTTTGGAGATTTTCCAGATGATCCTCGTCTTTCATGCATTATTTGATAGCGTATGTGCTATCACCTGTCAAGGTTACATTTTTCCAGACTTAAAAAGTCCGGGCCGCGATCATGATCCGCCTTGATTCGTGAGATGCGCCCTTCTCCGAGTTCCTTGCACGGCGTGGCGATCTTGTACCAGGGGTCCATGGGTACACACTCCTCTATGGTCTTCTCAGCCGGGTGAAAAGATCGGTTGCCGTTTGTTTCAATCGAATCAGATTTGCGTAAGCGACCGGCGCGAATCCGTTCTCACACGAGTACATGCGGTATCGAATGCCGTCGGCGACAATCACGTCGCAAGGCACGCCGAGGGTTTCCACGTATCCCTTGGCCTGCTCCAGCGCACCTTCTACACCTGCACCGAATCGCTTGGCTTCGATCACGAACCGGCAGTTCTCGGGAATACGCGGCAACGACTCAAACAGAGCCACGTCGATGTACCTCCATTTGACGGCAATCCGTTCCGGTGGCCAGCCGAGCGCCTGAAGAAACGGAACCACGAAGTGCGCAACCATCTCATCCTCGGTGGGACAGTCCCCGAAGTTCTGATGATCCAAAAACAGCCCGGCCAAGTCCTGTGCTTGCGCTACGATTCCTTCAATAGCCAGAGGAACCTTGTCCAAACCAGGCTCCTCTCCGGGAAGCTCCGGCAAAGACGTTTCCTGCCAATGTGTAGGCGGCGAGTTCAGAAATCGCTCGGCATAGTCCTTCACTTCCTCGTTCCATATCCGTGAGCAGCGCGTCGGGTTGGCTCCGAAAACCTGAGTCCCGAACGTGTATTCCTGCGGCAACCTGATCCATCGGATACGTCTGGCATGCTGGAGATCCCATCCATTCACGTCATCGAATTGATTCAGGTACATGTAATCGCTGGCCACAATTCCTACGGCTGTTATCGTGGCAATACCTGTGCGAAGGAGCACCACATCGCCCACTTGCATCTCGCTGACGAAGCGGCGCACAAAGCCGCCCTCGAATTCGTCATCGTCGCGCTCAGGCTTCCAGGCTCCGGCGTCTCCCGGCCCGATGAGCCCTACCCCATGCTTAAGGAAGACGTCGGCATAGGGCCGTGAGGCCGGGCC
>JAPLJQ010000070.1 GCA_026388495.1 Deltaproteobacteria bacterium
TCCGGGTAGCATCCCCTTCATGACAAGGGGGAATCCTATCTGTCGGGCCGTCTTCTCGCACTGCAATGAATCGGCGACGATTTCCTCTTCCACGGTGGGGATGCCGCAGGCCCTGAGGATACGCTTCGAGTCGTATTCATTGAGAGGTCCCACAGTCGTATTGAGCAATTCATTCAGGTCGCCGGACAGAGAGGAGGTGATCCCCTTAACCGGCGGCGAGCTTGCGATTTCATCTTGCTGCCGCTGGCGGACGACGGCAGACAGGCATTCCACTGCCCGGGAAAGTTCCTCAAAGACGGGGATACCGTAAGACAAGGCTTCAATCCTGAAGAGAAAGGCCTCTTCCCGCCTGCCCAGAAGCCAGATGAAGACGGGTTTTCCCGAAGTGTGACGCTGCCTGGCTGTATCGTCCATGTCAAGCTTTAACCGGAGATTGCCGGCGAAGGCGTGCAAAATAACGGCGTCGACACCGGGATCAGCGAGGACGGCTGAGAGCGCCCGGCTGTATACGTCAACGTCGCTTCCTCCGTGCTTTTCCATGGCAGGCCATAGATCAACGGGATTGGCGGCGGGCATCCAGTCCGGAAAGAGGCGGGACAGGGCTTCTTTGGTCGTGGAAGAAAGCTCCGCAACGGCAAGACCGAATTCCTCTGCGAAGTCCGACGTAAGGATGCCCGAACCGCCGCTGAAAGTGAGAACGGCGATACGGCCTTCCCGGTTGACGGACCCGGCGGGGACAAGGGCTAAAGACCGGCAGATGTCGGTCATCTGCTTGAAGTCTCGAGCTTCAATGACGCCTGCCTGGGCCAGAACACCGGAGGTGATCCGATGATTTCCCGCCAGGGATGCCGTATGGCTTAACGCCGCTTCCGCTCCCTTCTTGCTTTTCCCCCCCGTGAGGACCACAACGGGCTTTGTGCTCCGGCGGCAGAGTTCCATAAATCTTCTGCCGTCGGAAAACGTTTCCAGATAAAGCCCCACAACGGCGGTGTCCGGGTCCCGCAGGAGATAAGCCATCAGGTCGTTTTCGTTGACGTCTATTTTGTTGCCGATAGAGCATACCTTGCTGATGCCCATGACGCCATGACTCATAAGATCGACGAGAAACCCTGCAGACAGCAAGCCGCTCTGAACGACGAGAGAAACCATCCCGGGAAGAAGACCCTGCTGAAGCGAGGCCGGATCCATAAAGGAGAATACATGGCAGTGGGTGGCGTCAACGAGCCCCATGCAGTTGGGCCCCCACAGGCGGATGCCCGTTTGACCGGCAATATCTTTGAGCGACTGCTGGAGCCTTCTGCCTTCCTGCCCCGTTTCCGCAAAGCCTCCTGATTCTATCATGACTCCCCGGATTCCTCTGGCGGCGCAATCTTCGACCGCCGCCGGGACCTGATTTGCGGGGACGAAGACAATAGCCAGGTCAGCATGCCCCGGAATGGCGCTGACCGTTGGGTAGCATCGCAGGCCGTCAATCTCCTCATACCGGGGATTGACGGGATAGATATTTCCTTTGTAGCCCGTCATGATATTTTTCAGGATGGCGCAGCCGCCCTTGAGGGGGTTCGGCGTCGCTCCTACTATGGCAATCCCATCGGGATTAAAGAAAAATTCCATTGTAAATCTCCATCATTCTTAAGGTCGCTGGATGATCACATCCAGATATTTTTTGCCCCATTTCTTTGCGTCTTTTTCATCGGGGAAGAAGACATCGATATGATCCCCTTTGATGGCGCTCCCGATATCATGGACTTCTCCCCAGCCGTAACCGGGGACGTACATCTTCGTCCCATAGGGGTAGCGGCTGATATCCGCGGCAATGATTCCTTTTTTCGCCCTGGTCCCGTCGGATGTAATCCCCACCTTCTTTCGCTCTCCTTCACGGGGCCCATAGGCGTACACGGGAGGCAGGAGGCAGCATCCCCATTTATGCTTCCACCCCGTGGACTTTTGGCCTGCATCATAGGCGGTGACCAGCATTTTTCTCTTGTCCGGTTTACGGTCTTTGTCGCGGGGAA
>JAPLJQ010000566.1 GCA_026388495.1 Deltaproteobacteria bacterium
CCAATGAATCTCATTCCGTTTCCGAATGGGGATTTCGTAATTCTTCAAAATGGCCATCAGAGAAGGGTTGGAAAAGAGGGGTATCCCAACCCTTCCCTGCGGCTATTACTTACTTTTGCCGTTCGCGATAGTTTATGCAGCCTCATGCAAAATGGCTATTTCCTGGTCACTCATGACTTTGTCGATGTCCAGGAGAATTTTGACTCCGTTTCCTGCTTTTGCCATACCAAGAATATAATCCGTTTTCATGGCAGCCCCGAAAGAGGGTGTATCTTCGATATCGGCTGCCTTGACGTTCAATACCTCCGATACGGCGTCCACCACGATCCCCATCATGATATTCCCGGCATTGTTATGGAGTTCCATGACAATGATGCAGGTCCGATCTGTGTATTCCATTTCCTCCATACTGAACTTCAGCCGGAGGTCAACCACGGGGATTACCTTTCCCCGCAGGTTAATGACCCCCTTGAAGTACGGAGGCGTCTGGGGAACCGTGGTTATCGTCATCATTCCGATGATCTCCTTGACCTTCCGGATGCCGATGCCATATTCCTCGCCTGCCAGGGAAAAGGTCAGGTACTTCCCTTCGCGGTCAGCCATAACTTTTACCGCCTGGTCCATTGTTTTCGCGAAATCCGTCATTTTTTCAGCCTCTTCATCCTGTTTTTATTTATCCTTCCCTTGCGCGGCCTTTGTTGTTAAAAGTCTTTAAATTGATCTTCGTCCATGGGAATTACCCGGTCAGGCCGGATTTTTTTTCTTCGATCATAGGGCGGTGCCGCGATTTTTACATCTGTGCTTCTTTTAGCGGTAACAGCAGATAAAACCCCGCGTATTCCCTTTTTCACCTGAATGTCTCCCCTGCTGCCGTTTCCACCGCCGTTTCCGCCGCCGTTGGCGCTTCCACCAATGATGTCGACCAGCGTGCGTGATACCTGCTTCATCTGCTCCGCCTGGGCATTCATTTCTTCGGATGCTGAAGCGGATTCTTCCGCCGTGGCAGCCGTCGCCTGCGTCACCTTGTCCATTTCCGCCACAGCCTTGTTGATCTGATCGATCCCCTGAGACTGTTCCTGGGATGCCGCCGAGATTTCGCCGACCAGTTCTCCCACTTTGGACGCATTTGCAGATACCTCGACGAACGCATCGTTGGTTTTTACCACCAGGGATGAACCTTCCTTTATTTTATTGACCGTGCCTTCAATCAGACCGGCTGTGTTCTTTGCCGCATCGGCGGCCCGCATGGCCAGATTTCTCACTTCTTCAGCCACGACTGCAAATCCCGCTCCCGCCTCTCCTGCCCGGGCTGCCTCCACAGCGGCGTTCAACGCCAGGAGATTGGTCTGAAAGGCGATTTCGTCGATGGTTTTGATGATCTTTGATGTCTCTTCACTGGCTGATGTTATCTCCGTCATGGACCGGGTCAGACTGTTCATGGTCTCATTTGCCTTCTTTATGACCTGGTTTGCCTGTTTCATGAGACCGTCCGCCTGGGAGGCATTTCCGGCATTCTGCTTTGTCATGGAAGACATTTCCTCAAGCGACGATGAGGTCTCCTCGAGAGCCGACGCCTGTTCGGACGAACCTTCCGCAAGGGACTGGCTGGCTGCAGAAACCTGACCCGATGCCGCAGCAACCTGATTGGCCGCTTCGCTCATCTGGTCCACGGCGTTCTTGATGGGCGAGGTAATGCTTCGTGCAAAAAACGCAACACCGACAATGGTCAAGACAAGAAAAATAATGCTGGTTATAATAATGAAGTTGCGAATGGAATGAGACGCGGCGAGAAACTCATCAGTGTTCTGCGTTATACAGACACTCCATCCGGCGAGTTCCACCGGGGCGAAGCCGGCGATCTTTTTTGTTCCCTTAAAGATATAGCTTTGAACCCCTGCTTGTTTCGCAGTCATTTTTTTTGTGATCTCTTCCATGCCGTTTAACGTCGATATATTCAGTGACAGGATGTTGGCCCTGTCGGGGTGGGCAATGATAAGTCCCGTCTGATCGGTCATAAATCCGTATCCTGTCTGACCCATTTTCGCCGTCACTTTATCTGCGAGATAATCAATCTTAAGAACGTTGATAACGGTTCCAACA
>JAPLJQ010000528.1 GCA_026388495.1 Deltaproteobacteria bacterium
CGGGGACAGTGCGAATTCCGGAATTCACCCGGAATTCACATGCTGCCCGCCCTCTTCCTGATCAGAGCCACGATTTCCTCGATAATCGCTTTGGCGTTCTGCTCTTTCCGGAAATCCTCCGCCAGCTTTTCCGCCTCGATGACAATCATTCCCACCATTCTTTGGATCATGTCCAGGACGAATCGCTTTTTCAGTGACAATTCATCAGTCATCCGCTCCCAATGACGGAGCTGCAGCCAGTCCGGCCTGTTTTCTCCGCCGATTTTCATGGCATATTTCTCTGCCAGGTCCGGATAAACCTGCGTGCACAGGAGATCGTAGAACGGCGCAAGACGAGGGCCTCTCTCGGCGTACAAAATGGCGAGATTTTTCGCGTGCGCGTCTGCGTTTCCGACAAGCGCGTTGAAAATAACCCATGACAGAAGGGTACGCTGATCGGCCGCCGGACGCGTGCTGTTGTCCCTTAACAACAAGAAACATTGCGAGAGTTTCGGACCGCCTTCGCTTTCGTATTTCTGGTCCGGCAGAATGCCGAGGGCCTGGCAGAAATCCTCCTGGTGAAGCCGCAGGACCCCGCCGCCCGGATCCTTTTTTCGGTCGTACCGTTCCACAACAAGAAGGGTGTCCAACTGCTTCCTTATGAAAACCGCAGGGACGGGCAGCCCTACCCTACCGGCCAGGGTCATGCAGAAGGCCTCATTTTCGACAGTCCCCTCGAAGCCCGGAATGGGCGGCTTGAGAATGTGCGTGCTGGGGCTGTTTCCTCCGGCGATGAATACTTTGTTCTTCTCCATGAAGACCGGGAGCTTGTTCTGGGCGCCGGCAAGGGAGAGGCGGATTCCCTTCTCGCCGGCAAGCAGCGGCCTCCGGGGGAGTTCGGTGATGATCCGGTGCAAATCCTCTTCAGCCAATTCCTCGTAGCTGCGGCTTTCATCAGGAGACTCTCCCTGCAGCAGGAGTGATACGGCCCCGGCGCATTCCCCTCCGATCTGTTCCAAAAGGGCAAAATCATTTTTCTCCGAGAGGCCCAACCGCTGGGCGATCAATCTGCGGATCTCCCCCTCGGGCAGGAGGTTTGCGAAGAAAGGACGGGCGCTGTCGTCAGTATATGGTTCCGTTTTCAGCGGCAGAGAAAGCGACAGCGGAGTGGCATGCGGATCCCTGACCCATTCGCCTTCGTACTGGAAGATAAAGCGGCGACGCTCGTCAAGCCAGAGGCGGCCTGCCAGGCGGTTCCGAAGATAGACGTCGAGGGCCGGTTCTTGCTCACTCATGAGGCCACGTCCTGTCTTTCAGCTCGATTTCGATGCCGAGGGCATGAAGCGCCTGCAGGACCTTACCAAGCTGGGCCGTGGCCTTTCCGTTTTCGAGGTCCGAGAGGAATCGGTAATTGACGTTGCAGAGACCTGCGGCATCGGCGAGGGTCAGGCCGTCTTCCTTTCTTTTCTTCCGGATAGCGGCCCCGATATCGACCGCGGATCTCACGACCGTTTTCATATCATACCCCGGATATTATTCCCGTTCGGGAATATATAACCAACAATAGCCCCTTGTCAAGCATATTATTCCCTATCGGGTATATTTTATGCCTTTGAGGAAGGAATTGCACATATAATTCCCGAACGGGAATATTTTTCCTAAACCACCACAATCCTTCTTACGACATCCTGAAAGAATTCTCTCGACCAGACCTCCAGCGCATCAGGGTTTTTCACGAAAGGTTCCACTTCCCTCCTGGCCTGGTTCACGTCCAGTTTATTCACCGCTTCCGTTGTCAGCGCGAAGAACTTCTCACGGTTCATCTGTTCATCTTGCTTCAGGCGCCCACTCTGGATCATCCTCCGTAAAACGCAGCCTTCTCGAAGAACTTGCTTCGCCAGAGGCCGAGGAGGGCAATCTCCTGCATGATCTCCCGAAGGGCCCTCACATAGTCCTCGACGCTTTGACATTCATACCGGTCGAGCATGCGGGCA
>JAPLJQ010000281.1 GCA_026388495.1 Deltaproteobacteria bacterium
GGAGGGAAATCCCGTCTGATAGATGGCGTAGATAATGGCCATGTTAGGAATGAGATATTTCCATTTAAGGTCATATTTGGATGATTTTGACTGGAGATAGTAAAATGACAGAAATCCTGATACTGCATAGGCAATAATAGCCGATATGGCGGCGCCCAGAATTCCCATCTGCGGAAACGGTCCCCATCCAAAAATAAGAATCGGGTCAAGGATGGCGCCGATGACAGACATGGTCAGGATGACAAACATGGAGGTATTGGGTCTGCCCTCGGCCCGGAGCAGGTTGTTCGACATCATCATGAACAATAAAAACGGTGAGCCGAATACGATGGTAAGGAGATATTGTCTGGAAAGGGGAAGGATATCATCGGTGGCGCCAAAGATACGCAAGATTGAATCAGGATATATCAAGGTCAGGAAAATAATGAGAAATCCAAAAGTCAGGGACAGAATGATCACCTGACCGGATGTTTGCTCGGCCTTTACAGCTTTGCCGGCTCCGAACATCCGTGCGGCAAACGAACCGGCGCCCACACCGGTACCGACACCAATGGCCCCGAAAATCATCTGGATGGGAAAACAGATGGTCAATGCCGCAATAGCCTGTGGACTGAAGCGGGTTAACCAGAACGTGTCGATAAGATTATAGATGGCCATCGCAAGCATTGCCGTGATGGAAGGCCAGCTCATTTTCAGGAGCAAGGGAAGGATGGGCTCCTTACGGAAATCAAGGCCCTTGTCTTTCATATTGCGAGAGATTTGAAAAGCTTAAAAAATGATCAAATTAACTTATGGAAACACAGGCTTTTATGATTCATGGAGAGCAATGCGAAGAATCTCTGATTCACATCACAGAATCCATTTTTCCAGGGCCTTATTGTCGTTGCATTTTCGTAACTTGATTACACGTGTTGATCACCAATTTCAAGACAATTCATGAATTATAATCTAATTGTCATTTTAGGTCCAACTGCTTCCGGCAAGACCAGGATGGCTGCCCGTTTAGCCAGAGAAACAGGTTCTGAGATTATATCGGCAGATTCCCGTCAGGTTTACCGTGGTATGGATATCGGAACCGGCAAGGACATGGGGGATTACATTATTGATGGTGTAGCCGTTCCCCATCATCTTATTGATATCGTCGATCCCGACTACGAATTCAATGTTTTCGAGTACCAGAAACATTTCTTCAGCTGCTTTGCAGAAATGACATCCCGGGGAGTCATACCGATCATGGCAGGTGGAACGGGGCTTTATATCGAATCAGTTCTCAGAGGATACCGGATGTTATTTGTGCCTGAAAATCCCCATCTCAGGAAAGAACTCGACGAAGCGGATATGGAAATGATGGTTAAGAAGCTTCTTGATCTCAACCCTGCAGTGCACAATACGACCGACCTGCTGGACCGGAAAAGATTGATTCGTGCCATTGAAATTGCGGAACATATGAAGATTCATGAGGGGAGAGACAACCCTCCGGCGCCTTCCATCGTCCCGCTGGTCATAGGGATCAGATGGGAAAGGTCTGTCCTGCGCCGGCGAATTACTGACCGTCTCAGGGAAAGGCTTGCATCAGGTATGGTCGAAGAGGTCAAGCGGCTTCATGCATCCGGCATTGTGTGGGAAAAACTCGATTATTTTGGTCTTGAATATCGTTATGTCGGGCTCTATCTCCAGGGGAAGATCCGTTACAACGACATGTTTCAAATACTTAATACCCGGATTCATCAGTATGCAAAAAAACAGGAAACATGGTTCAGGAGAATGGAAAAACAGGGCATTGAAATTCACTGGACACCCGGCGCTGATTATGACGTGATGAAAGCACTATTGAAAAGATATCTTATAAGATCATTAAATGATTGACGTCGTTTACACATTTAAATATACTCCACCGTCTTGCAAAAGATATTACCGCAATTCGGGTTTTTTTTCAGATAAGATGAGGCGGAAATAGAAAACACGAAATTTATGAATATAATTATTGATCATGGAGGTTCCATCATGGGTTGCCGGAAAAATATATGTCTCATCTTGGCGGTGCTCTGCTTATTGCTATATTCCATCACGGGTTGCGGTTCAA
>JAPLJQ010000535.1 GCA_026388495.1 Deltaproteobacteria bacterium
CATTGCCGTACTGGCCAGGACGGGTCTATCGCGCGCAACCCTGAATAATTATATAAAAATGGGAATGATTCCCCCGCCGATCGTGAAAAAACCGGATGATCCGTCTATCAAGGCAAAACAGATTGGCTATTTCCATGATTCTATATGGGGTACGATCGAAAAAATTAAACTGTATAAAAAGGAGGGACGTTCCATGAAGGAAATAGGTTCGCTGCTGTCTTTGAAAACCGACAGGTTATCCGGAGAGCGTTTTCCCGAGATCACGGAAAATGATGCGGGGACGTTCAGCGAAAAAGGATATGCCGTGAACGGCGAGGGGAAAATCCTTGAAAAAAAACCTAACAGCGAAGAGATGAATCGACGAAAAGCGCATGATATGCCAATTCCGGAAACAAATGATATTCAACTGACCATCCAGGAACTTCAATATCCATCTTATCTGATCAACAATAAATTTGAAATCGAATGGATCAACGCGGAGGCCGAGAAAGTAATTTTCGGACGAAGTATTCGCTCGATAAAGATAGCAGAAGCGAGAAATATTTTTCGCCTGTTGATTGATATGAGCACCTGTTTGGAGTCTCGCCAGTCGATGGTCGATTTCCATATGTCCATGTTTGCGCGGAGATTTAAAAAAACGGAGATCGATAAGCTCTATCCTGCCATTACAAAAAACGAAATTTGTATGCTTGCGGACCTTTATGACCATATGGCTGATCTGTCGTCTCCTGCCGCGTTCGGGGCCTATATGAATCTATCGGGCGATCCGGAAACGATGTATCAAGCGCATTGCATACAATTTCGTGAGGGAGTCTTATGTGTTTACGCCCCCGCAGGCAAGATGATGCAGGGTGTTATGGAATTGCTTTCCCGGAGGGGAAGATTGATCCGCGATCTGCTCAAACAGCGTCTGCCGACCCAGATCCATTTTGCAGTGATGGTTGCTGATCTTCAGGACTCCGTCCGGATTTGTGCCGAACTGCCTCCGGAAGAATATTTTGCCCTGATCAACCAGATCTGGAAATGCATGGAAGGCTCTTTTAAAAAATATTACGGTACATATGGGAAACACACCGGCGACGGAATGGTCTACTATTTCCTCAGGGATAGCGATTCAAATTATATCATGAATGCAATTCTCTGCGCCATGGAGTTAAGGGAAAACATAAAGAAGTTAAGCAACGAGTGGAAGATCAACAAGGGGTGGTTCAATGATTTGTTTCTGAACATTGGAATCAATGAAGGAGAAGAATATTTCGGAATGATTCCGGCAGCGCCTTCAATCGAATTTACGGCGCTTGGAGATTCCGTGAATTATGCCGGCCGACTGTCGGACCTTGCGCGTTATGGTTCCGTCTGGACGACAAAAAATCTAATGAACCGGTTGAGTGAGGAGGAACGAAAGAAGATATGCTACGGCATCCGCAGAAAGCAACAGGACCGGGAAGTCTTGATCGAAAATGTTTTTTCGAGGGTCATGGACCTGGTTCCGCCGGACAGTGCTAGAGCCAGTAAATTTATGGATATCGCGACACTTCCCGTGACCGAGGTGCTCAATTTCCGTTAAAGAAATGCGTACCGCGATGGCTACAGAAAAAGTCCATATTCTGCGTTCAAGCTTCCTCCTTCCCTTCGGCAGGCTCAAGGTGGGCTCCATGCCTGTCGTGGCGAGCCATGTCATGGTGAGCTTGTCGAACCACGCGCGCGCCTTGCCTCCGGAGCTTTTTCCGAAGCCTTTCCCAAATCGTGGCTTTTCCGATTTTTTGTGAGAACATCATTTATTTCATGCCATGCCGTTGTCTGTGGTAAGAGATCCCGAGAATTAGCTTGAAGCCGATGGGGTTTGTTGCTAACATGCCTTATCCATCAAGGCGGGTCATATGCGTTCTGTAGTACAAAGGGTTGACAGAGTTAGAGTCCTCATCGGTGACAAGCGGATATCCGAAATCGGAAAAGGTCTCTTGGTCCTTCTCGGGATTCAACAAGGTGATCGGAAAAACGATGCGGATTATCTCTCCGATAAGATTATGAATCTCCGGATCTTTGAAGACGAAAACGGAAAGATGAACCTCTCCCTGCTCGATATCCGGGGGGAAATGCTGGTGGTTTCCCAGTTCACCCTTCTGGGGGATTGCCGGAAAGGGAGAAGACCCTCTTTTACGGGGGCGGAGAATCCGGATCGTGCCCGGTTGCTTTACGATTACTTCATCCAGAAAACAAAGGCTATAATCGGTAATGTAGTCCAGGGTGAATTTCAAGCCATGATGTCCATCGAGCTGGTCAACAACGGACCGGTTACGATGCTCTTGGACAGCAGACGAAGTTTTTAGGAAAACCACCGCTGGAAATGGCAATGGGTTCCAATGAAATCCAGGGAACCGCTTTTCTGCCATTCCCGCAAGAAAGGGAGTCCCGCCTGTGCGGGAGGGACACTTTTTTACGAGAGAGCCAATGACTGAGCAACCCCAGAATGAATCGCCTGAAATCCGGATTGATCGGGACGGGGTATGGTATTTTCGGAATATGGAGATGACGAGAATGGAAATCGTTCAATATTTCTATCAACATCTCCGACGGGATTCCCGGGGACAATATCAAATTGAGCTGGGCCACGAACATTGTCGCGTCCAGGTGGACGATGTTCCGTACATCATTCGAGGCGTGTCTTCGGGGTTTGCCGGGGTAGACGGGCGGCCGTGCATGGTCATCTCGCTTTCGGATGGAAGCTGTGAGGAACTGAACCCGGAAACCATTCGGATCGGGGAAGATAATGTTCCCTATTGCCGCGTGAAAAAAAGCGGACATGAGGCGCGTTTTTCCCGTCAGGCCTATTATCAACTTACCAAAAATATCGAACATGATCCCCATCAGGATCGTTATTTTATGACCGTGGATGGTCATTCTTATCCCCTTGCCGTTAATCAAAAAACCGAAAATGGAGGTCC
>JAPLJQ010000056.1 GCA_026388495.1 Deltaproteobacteria bacterium
CGCCCATTTTCATGTTGTAAAACTGCTGTAAAGGAATCATGGCCTGTCTTCTCCCGGCGTCGCTTTCTGCCATCGGAAGCAGATCTTCGCCGCGCCGTAGGGGCAGCGGTCAATGCATCTCAGGCACATGATACATTCCGTCATGGGAATCTTCGGCGATATCCCTTCTCTCAACTGATCTGCTTCTATAATGCCCACAGGGCAGACCTCAGCACACTGAATGCAGGAGAATTTCTTGCATTTCTTCGCTCCGATGACGATTTTGATGAGGCGCAGGGTGGCGGTAAGCCCGAGCAGGGCGCCGACAGGGCAGAAATACCGGCACCACGACCGCCGCTGGGCAATCTCAAGGCTCGCCAGGGCAGGCACAATGGCAAGCTCGGCGCTCTTAAAGAAGGACTGGACGCCGTAGGAACGGCAGAGGGTCCCGATGGGGCAGATGGTGCAGAAAGCCTGAAATCCCAGGGCGTAGCTTCCACCGACGGCGCCGGCCAATACGCCGTATTTCGTCATCCGGCTCTTGAGGAAGGAAGGCCAGCCCAGTTTCTTCGGGGTGATCTTGTCCACCAGATCAAGGACAAACCCGAAGGGGCAGACCCATCCGCAAAACAGCCGGCCGGCCAGGATGGTCAGAATGAGGAGGGCAAGGGCGGATGTGATCCCCCCGATCAACAGGATCGTCCCCGTTGAAGCGATGTTTTGCAGGGTTCCCGTGGGGCAGGAAAGGGTCACCTCGCCCGCCTTGAAGTAACAGAACGTTCCGACAAATACCATGACCAGCAACAGGAAGGATATAAACTGTATGGTCCAGCGCAGTCCCTTGATCCAGCGGAAGGCCTTTCCCCGGGTGAAGGTCAGGGCATTTTCCGGGCAGTATTTGACGCACAGGGGGTCTCCCTCACAGAGGTCGCACTTGTGTATCGACTGGGTTCCCGGATCCTTGAGAGGCGCCGCCGCCGGACAGGCCAGGGTGCACAGGCCGCAGTCCGTGCAGAAGAGTCTGTCGATACGGACGATGCCGTCCTCACCCTTTTCAATGGCCCTCGTGGGGCAGGCTTCGAGACAGAAGGGTTTGCGGCAGTGCTGGCAGAGAATGGCAAAGGTTTTCCCCTGCGTCTCGTCCGTGACGACCTTCACGCTGGCCGATGTGGGGGCCACTTTTTCCGTATTCCTCGTGGAACAGATCATCTCACAGGCGCCGCATCCCGTGCACTTTTCCGGATCAAAGAGGATGAAGGAATGGCGCGGCGGCATAAAATAGCCGAAAAAGGTCTTCTTCTCCGGCGCCCGGGGTCTCAGATCGTCGAGCTTAAGAGAAAAATCCTGCTCTGTTGCCGGTTCCTGCATGGTTTCCTGTTCTCTCACTTACGCGTTTCTCTGAAGATAGATCTCTCGCCGGCATGGCGGGCAGATATCGAGCATCCCGAAAACATTCGGGGGTTCATCCTTTAACCGGCCATACACAAAGTTCTCCACGGGAATGGCCACAAAGGCCTTTCCACAGCATTTACAGGTCTTCGCGTTTTCCAGAAGGTTCTCACTGACGGCCGCTTCCCGGAGCTTCCTGATCAGATCCCGGCAACTGACCCCCTGCGGACACGTATCGGTGCCGGCGTTACACTCCGTGCAATACCAGATGTTTCGGTCCTCAACGACGGGGTCGCCGATCAGTGTCTTTTTGATGATGCCCCGTGGCGACATTTCGATGGAGAAGTTCGCATACATCTCCGCCATGGGGCAGGCGGCGACGCACCGGCCGCATTCCACGCAGCCGTCCGCGCCGGATAACCGCTTCGCCTCGGCAATTTTATCTTCCCTGGTTTTCATAAGGTCCCTTTTCCACCTTCACAGCACACACCTTGAATTCCGGTATCTTGGAAATCGGGTCCAAAACGGGGTTCGTAAGGATGTTGGCCCTCGCTTCCGTAAAGTGGAAGGGCGTAAAGATAGAACCCTTCGCGACCCGTTCCGAAATTCTGGCGGCGGTGACAATGCTCCCCCGCCGGCTGATGATTCTGATCCTGTCGCCCTCCCGGATACCGGCCTTTTCCGCGTCTTCCGGATGGATCTCCGCATAAGGCTTTTCCAACTCCCTGTTGAGGAAGGGCGACCGGCGCGTCATCGTCCCCGTGTGGTAATGGGCAAACATCCTTCCCGTATTGAGGTAATACGGATACGCTTCGTCCGGTTTTTCAAAGGGCGGCGTGTATTGCGGCGTCACAAACAACCCCTTTCCTCGGGTAAATTTATGCTCATGGAGATACCGTGTTCCTGAATGATACGTGTCCGGACACGGCCATTGCAGACCCGCCCGCTCCAGCCTGTCAAAGCGAACGCCGCCATAATCTGGGACTAAGGAGGCGATTTCCTCCATGACCTCGCCGGGATGGATGTAGGGGAAATCGAGCCCCAGGCCGTTGGCCAGAAGACAGAGAATCTCAAAGTCTCCCTTTGCCTCGCCGGGAGGCTCAACCGCCTGCCTTAAAAGCTGAAACCGGCGCTCCGTGTTCGTGTACGTCCCCGTCTTTTCCGCAAAACAGGCCGCCGGCAGGACCAGGTGGGCGAATTTTGCCGTCTCCGTGAGGAAGATGTCCTGGACGATGAGGAAATCCAGTTTGGTTAGCGATTCCAGGACATGATTGACATCGGGGTCGCTCATGGCAGGGTTTTCCGCCATGATGTAGAGGGATCGTATCTCTTTCCCGGCGCCGCCGATCATCTCCGTCAGGGTCAGGCCCGGTTTGGCGGAGAGGTCCCTTTCCCAGGCCTGCTGGAATTTTTCCTGAGCAGCCGGATCGGTAACGCCCTGGTATCCCGGATAGACGTTCGGCAGGCCTCCCATGTCGCAGGAACCCTGGACGTTGTTCTGGCCCCGGAGGGGATAGACGCCGGAAAACTCCCTGCCGATTTTGCCGCAGAGCATGGCCAGATCGCAGACGGCATGGACATTCGCCGTCCCGCAGGCGTGCTGGGTAATCCCCATACAGTACACGATGGCAGCTTCTCTTGCCTTCGCATAGATCTCCGCGACGTTCCTGATCATATCCCCGCCGATCCCGCATTCTCCGGCAGCTCGCTCCACCGTCCAGGACTGGAGAAAGTTTTTGAGCTCCTCAAAGCCCTCCACCCGTTCCCGAATGAATGCCTCATCGTGCAGGCCCGCATCGACGATGTGCCGCATCATGCCTGCCAACAGGGGGATGTCCGTCCCCGGATTGATGGGAAGGTGCATGGCTGCATTCTGAGCGACCGCGGTCTTCCGGGGATCGATAACGATCACCGTGGCGCCCCTATCCACCGCCTTATAGATTTCACCCATGATGATGGGGTGGCTCTCCGCGGCGTTGGAACCGATAATCAGGCTACACTCGGCTCCCGCCAGATCGGAGATGGAATTCGTCATCGCCCCGCTGCCCGTGGTCTGGGCCATGCCCGCAGCCGTGGGAGCGTGGCAGAGGCGGGCGCAATGATCGACATTGTTCGTTCTGAAGGCCATCCGGATCAGCTTCTGGAACAGGTAATTCTCTTCGTTGGTGCACTTTGCGGAACACAGCCCCCCGACGGCGTCACCCCCGTATGTTTCGGCCGTTGCTTTCAGCTTTTCAGCGGCCAGGGGGATGGCCTCATCCCATGAAATCGCCTCGAACCGGTTCCCAATTCTTACGAGCGGCGTTTTCAATCGATCGGGGTGATGAACGAATTCATGAGCAAACCAGCCCTTGATGCAGAGGGTTCCCCGGCTGACAGGATGTTCCCTGTCCGGGTAGATCCCGACGACTTTGCCGTTTTCGACCTTCACGATCAGGCCGCAGCCGGTCCCGCAATAGGGGCAGATGGTTTTGATAAACTCAGGATTCATCGCCTTTTTCCATACTGTTTACCCAGTCCGGCAGGACTTGCCCCGCCGCCGGCTTTTTGAACAAATCGTAAAGGATGGGAGACCTCATTTCAGTATCCAGCCCCGCCTCGTAGCCATAGCCCTGACGGAGCGCCTCCCGCATGGACCGTTGCAGGGCGACAAGCGGAATATGGACCGGACAGGCCTCCTGGCAGGCCCCGCAGGCCACACAGGTGTCCGAAAGATGAAAGGCCCGGATCAGATGATAGGATATCATCTCCGCCGGGATCATCCCTGTTTCTACCCAGACCTCATCCTCTAACTTGCAGGGGATGCACACGCAGATGGGGCAGGAATTCCGGCATCCGTAACACTTGATGCACCGCTTGAGGAGGTGCGCCCATTTTTCCATTCTCGCCCGGCCGTCGCCTGCAAGCAGATCCCGCGTCGTTTCATCCGCAAATGGGTCCACTCCGGCCACGGGTTCACCCGTATCCAGCTTTTCCGGATACGGCCGCTGACAGAGGCAGAGTTCCGCCTGTTCTTTGCTGCAGGCAATCCCGATGGTGAGGAGTCGGTCCTTTTCCATCTGATTCCTTTTCGCAAGCTCCGTCAGAGCCCTTTCATCGCAACCCCTCGCAATCACGGCCAGCTTGTAGCCTTCCGGTGAAGACCGTAAAACGGTCATGGCCATTTTCGCCAGGAGCCATTTGGGCTCCAGGACAAGATTGTTCACCTGGCGGAGATTATCGAAGACATGGGGCTGGACAATATTCCACTTCCCCTTGATCAGCCCCAGAACGCCATCGGCCTGCTTTTCCTCCAGAATGGATCGGGTTATGTCTTTTACTTTTTGCAGCATTTCAATACATCCACGGGTCAGTGGAAGGCAGTGTCTTCAGCTCTTCAAAGAACGCATTGATCACTTCGGCATACTGATGATCCTCATGGGCCGTCCCGAAAGCCAGCAGCAGCCTTTTCCCTCCGATTCCCACGGCGTCCAGAAGCGTTTTTAAAAGCTCCAGGCGTTTCACCGCCGCATGGTTCGCATGGTTAAACCGGCACCCCCCCAGATGGCAGCCCAACACCGCCACCCCGCTGATGCCGCTTGCCAGGGCCCGGATGACGGCATCCGGTTCGACCAGGGCCGCACACTCCACGGGAATAAGCCGGAATGACGCAGGAATCTCCATTCTCTTTTTTCCCGCACCGTCAGCGCCGATCAGGCCGCACCATTTGCATGCAAAAACAAGCATCCCGGGGGTCGCCTGTTCCTCTGTGCGCCTGTTGTTCGATCTTCCTGCCCCGGTCATTTGAACCTCTCCCCGGCAAACGCCGTTTTGATCATCGCCCCTACAGCCCTGTAATCGTGCTCCGGCAACTGGATGGTCCCGTTGGGACAGGCGGACACACAGTTACCGCAGGCCTTGCACCGCAGCTTGTTGACGCGGCTTACGGATTTTCTGCCCGTCTTCTGAAGACGGCAGGCCTCAAAAGGACAGACGGCCACACAGTTGCCGCACCCCGTGCACGCCTCCGCATTGACGGAAGCATGGCCGAATTTCTCCCCGGGAACGCGGCTTAAAGACAGAGCAGAAACGGCTTCTCTTCCTAAAAGGGACGCGGCTTTAACGGCGGCGCCTTCGCCCTGCATCATTGCCTGACCGGACGACACGGGCCATCTGGCGGAACCGCATATAAACACGCCGTCCATCCTTGTTTCCAGGGGGTGCAGGGGATAGATTTCCGGGAAAAAGCCGTAGCGGTCCAATTCCAGACCCAGCATTCCGGCGAGCTTTGCGTTATCGTCATTGGGAACAAGCGGCGTACTGAGGACCACGAGATCCGTATCAATCTTTCGCTTCATCCCATTGATGATATCGAAAACCTCAACCCCCTCCGCGCGTTCCTCCCCCAGAATTTCGGGAGGGTTTGTCTCTTCAAACCGGATAAACTGCACCCCTTTCGCGAGGGCCTTCCTGTAATAGGCTTCCAGGACACTGCCCGGCGTCATGATATCGCGATGGAGGATAAACACCCGCGCATCGGGATTTTCATCCCTGATCCTTGCGGCATTTTTCAGGCTCGACGGGCAGCACATGGCCGCACAATAGGGGCGTTCATGATTCCTTGCGCCGACACACTGAATAAAAACGGCCGTTTTGACTGGAGCGGAATCCCGGAGGAACTGCCGCTCCAGTTCCATCTGGGTGATCACCTGTTTGAGTTTTCCATACCGGTAGAGGCCATGGGGAAGCCAGATCCGTGCGCCGCTGGCCAGGATCACCGCCCCCACCCGGAGCTTTTTTTCTCCCGCGGATGAGGAGATATGCACCTTGAAATCGCCGGCGAACCCCCGGACGGACAGGATCTTTGCCTTCGGATAAAAGGAAATAAGCGGGTTCTTTTCTACTTCTTCTGAATATGCTTTTATTTTATCCCCGGCTTTTTCATCCGACGGATACACATGGGAAATCAGATTGAGCATGCCGCCGGGGCTCGATCCCCTTTCCAGGAGGTGCACACTGAAGCCCAGCCGCGAAAGCGCGCAGGCGGCAGACAGTCCGGCGGGACCTGCACCGACAATCATGGCCTCCGGACACACCTTGACGGTCACATCATCGGATGCCTTCCTGTATCGCATGGCGGCAATCTCCATCTGAACCAGATTCCACGCCTTAAGCGTTGCGCCCTGGGGATCATCCCCGTGAATCCAGGCGCACCCTTCCCTCAGGTCAACGAGACCGGCATGGGAACGCTTGATTCCCTCACAGACCATTGCGTCAACGACGGCCCCACCTCTTGCCAGGGAAGAACAGCCGCCAATGACCACCTTTTCTGCGCCGCAATCCCGGATCAGGGCGGCAGTCTTCTCCATGTCCTCCTTCAGGCACAGGGAATCGCTGATGGTTGAAGAAACGACGGAATCATTTTCCTCCGCTTTACGGCGCAACGCCTCAAGATCGATGACGCCATCGACCTCTCCGAAACACCGGCATAATAAAACGGCGACTTTGGACATTTTCTACCCTTCCCTTTTCGCAAGAAGCACTCTTGCGGCGACAGAAGCTGCCTGGACGGCCGATTCCGCCACATCCGCAGGCTCCATACTGAACCCGCAGGAAAAACGGGACGTGTCATCGGATTCCGGATTTACAAATCCTTCTTCCGTGAGCGCGGGCGAATCGAGTTTTTCCTGATCCGTCCACTCCAGGGAAGACCGGAGATTGCCATTCAAGACCACCATATCGAATTTCCAGATGTCTCTTTTCTGAGTTACGGTGTTTTCAAACTTTACGGCGATCCCGTCGCCTCCGGGGAGGGGATAGATCAGCGAAGGTCTTCCCCTGATGAGCCTTATGGGGCTTCCGCCAATCTCATCCCGGGCATATTCATAGTAGTCCCGACCCACGGTACGCAGGTCGGTATAAAAAATAACGCTGTGAATGGCGGGATTCCGCCTTTTCACCCACTTCGCCTGCTTCAGGGCGTGCATGCAGCAGACCGCCGAACAATAGGGAAGCATCCGCTGGTCCCTTGCACCGGCGCATTGGATGAAGGCAATATTGCGGGGGGCCGTTCCTGTTGTTTTTCTTGTAATATTTCCCCGATTGATCCCCCCTTCCGCCGTCCATTCCTCGAACGAAAGAGACGTCATGATGTCCGGATGGGTTCCGAAACCGAATTCCGGAAGCGGGGTCAGATCAACTTCTTTAAAACCGGATGCCCAGATGACATGATCAATATTGAGTGCTATGGTTTCATCCGCCCTCTGAAAATCGATGGCACCGGTGGGGCATATGGTCACACAGGCGCTGCATTCGCTGCAGAGGCTGCGTTCGATCCCGTATGCCGGAGGATAGACATGCTCCCCCGAGGGATAAGCCGCGCCTTCGGGGCACGTTGTCTGACAGCGACCGCAGAACACGCAGCGGCTCTCATCAATGACGGGAGGCGTCCGGACGAGGACGGCATGAAGGCGGCCTTCAATTCTTCCGAGCTCCTTGACCTCCGTGCTCGTATGGACGGTGATCAGGGGATGTTCCCTCAACCGCTTGATGTCCGTCCACAGGGGACAGAAGGCGCAGTGATCCGTCGGATAGAGCTTATCCAGTTTCGCGACCTGGCCGCCCAGACTGCGGCCGATCTCCACCAGGTGAACGGTCCGGCTCGCATTGGCGATATCGAGGGCGGCGCTGATACCCGCAACCCCGCCGCCTATGACCAGTACGGGCAATGAATTCTTCATGTTAACGGATGATGCATTCATAGCAACACTTTACGTTACGACTCTTCCTGTTCCGGTGTCTCTTCTTCTTCCTTGATGATACCGTATTGTCTCCCCAGTTTCTTGATTCGCTCTACGAACCACGTCTTGAACTCTTCTTCCCGGTGGCTCCTCCCCTCTTCCTCTTCAATGCGCAATGCGAACCGGTGTTCGGGCGGTAAAAACCTTTTTACCTTATCGTAATAGACCACGATGGATTTCGGATCCGTGGGGCATTTCCTCTCGCAGGCGCCGCAGCCGTTGCAAGGATCATCAAGGACAATGGGATTGCCGTCATTCTCCAGTTTGATGGCGTCATACGGGCAGGCATTGTAGCAAATGTCGCATTTGCTCTGGCCAGACCAGGTAAGGCAGGTCTCGCGGTTGATTACCGCATTGCCGATTTTGATATCGTCTTTTGAAATCCTCTTTATAGCGCCAGTCGGGCACGTCCGGATGCACGCCATGCAGAAGATGCACTTTTTCCAGTCGAGGACGGGCGTCCCGATATTGGGAATCCCACCGGAAATGCCTGCCGGTATCAGGGCATCGGTAGGACAGACGTCGATGCACTGGTAACACCTTGTGCAATACTTAAGAAATTCCGGTTCAATGAGGGCGCCCGGCGGGCGTGGAAGCGCCCTGGCGCCGCTGACCTTGAAAAACGTAAAGATCACCGTAGAGATGGCGCCGCTGTATAGAATATGGAGGGCATCCCTTCTTGAAATCCCCATGAGAGATGATTCTCCTGTTTAAGGAATAATATGGAATTTTATTAAATACGTCGCAGAAAATCAAGGGCGGGTAAAGATCACCCGCCCTCTTTTCAATCTTTTACTTTATATTTTATACTCTTTTCGGGCTCCTGCGACGTCATCGATGAGGTATTCAAGTCCGAGGGCCTTCAGTGTCGCCTCTGTCGGGATTCCTTTCTCATCCCAGCCGACAAAACTGTAGAATTCATCCTGCATCTTCTTCATATCTTCGGCAGTGAATATGGCCCCTTTCTTGGGTCCCGCAGGCAGTTTTTCCGTCATAAATCGTTTCGGCAGGCCGTCATCCTTGCGGCTGACGCCTTCCCTGACGTTGAAGACCCGCTCCATCGTCATGATCCGCTTTCCTGTATCCCAGTAATCATTCTCCGTCATGTTCCATCCGCAGAGCGGATTCAGCATGCCGACAGTGATCTTCGCATTTTCGCCACCCCAGATAAGGCCGCTGGCGAAGGAACAGAGCGTAAGGGAATTCAGCATCGCGAAGATAATGAGGGCTCTCGTGGAGGCGCCCTCATGGTGGTCCCCACCGCAGGAACCCAGGCAGTAACTGTAGGCTCTGGCTTTATCGCCCCGGGGATCGTGGGCTGCCAGTTCCTTTCCTTTCACATGGATGGCATAGGTCTCCGCGCCCTTGCCGATCTGTGCGGCCATCTTCCTGACGCCCTTGGCAAGCAACTTGCCCGCCTTGCCTTCTTTGTAACAGAGCTTTCGGATGAGTTCCATATAGGTCTCCCCGTCGCCCCACTTGGGTTTCAGGCCGTCGAGGTCCGCAGGTTTCAAAATGCCTCTTTCCACAAGTTCCGTCGCGAATCCGAGGACGCCCCCTGCGGAGATGTTATCAACTCCGTAGGCGTCGCAGGCCTCGATCATGGCCATTTCCGTGTAGAAATCCGTCATGCCGAGGTTGCTTCCTAAAAGTCCGCCGGACTCGTATTCGGGACCTTCGGCAATCAGACCTTTGTATTTACCTTCACGGATGACGCCCAGCTTCAGACAGTGGACGGGACAGTGGTTGCAGGCCACGTGCCTCTTCCAGAATTTCCTGGCCGCTTCTTCGCCACCGATCTTTACAATATCGGGATACCAGGTTGTCTGGTAGTTCTTTGTGATGAGGGACCCGGTGAAATAGTTGTTCTGCTCTAAAAGACCGGCCGTTCCCCACCGCTTGATGCCCTGCCAGGCTTCCTTTTCAACGGCGAGCTTCTTGGCATAGTTGGCCATGTCCATAAACTTTGCATTGTCCGCCACCGGCACGGCTTTGGTGCCCCTGATGGCGAGACCTTTGAGCTTCTTGTTTCCCATGAGCATACCCGTGCCGCTTCTTGCGGCGGCGCGGAAGCGCTCCACAATCACGCAGGAAAAGGGAACCTGGTTTTCGCCGGCGGGGCCGATGACGGCTGTCCTGGCATAGGGATCCTTCATCTCCTTCATGATCATTTCATGACTTTCTTCTGTCGTCTTGCCCCATACCTTCGTGGCATCCTTGAATTCCACCTTGTCGTCCACAATGGAAAGCCATACGGGCTTCTTCGATCTTCCCGTGATGTAGATGCCGTCCCAGCCAGCCCACTTGATCTCGTTCCCGAAATGGGCGCCCGTCTCCGCGTGGGAGATCAGACCCGTGTAGGGACTCATATGGGCAATACTCGTGCGCGAAAGATGAACGCGTCCTCGGCCAGGGGATCTTTGTGGGCTTTATATTCCGTCGTTAAAAAATATGCGGCAAGCCCGTTTCCGCCGATGGCTTTCTGATAGATCTCATCGGGAACTTCACGGGTTTTATAGGTTTGTTTACTTAAATCAATCTCCAGTATTTTTCCGAAACATCCGCCTTTGGGTGTTGTCATGGTCATCACCTCCTCGCCTTTTTGGTCTTAGCAGTTTTAACGGGGGTGATCCTTTTACCGCCGAAATTGGGATAGAACGTGAGATCCAGTAAATCCGCGCCTGCCTGCCCCGGCGTTACCGCTCTGTAAGCCATATTGACGCCGAACCCCAGCTTGTTTGCCATAAGGCAGGGGCCCTGGGGATTGCCGGACTGGGTGAAACATGCTTTGACGCACTCCGGATCACCGCCGCACATGTCACAGATGAGGGGCTGGCCCGTATCGGGATTCACCCAGACATACTGCGCCGGACAGGCCTCCTGGCATTTCAGACATTTCGCACCGAGGCAGATCTTCTCGTTTAAAATAATCCCATTGCTTTTGGGATCCGCCTGTATCGCTTTAGGCGTTGTGGGACAGGCCGCAATACATGGGGCGTCGTTACAGTGCCAGCATAGGACGGGAACGTCTATGGAATCCTTGTATTTCAGCACATGAATCCGGGATACGGAGGGTCTGACGACACCGGTGTGATAAACGGAACAGGCATATTCACAGGCCCGGCAACCGGTACAATTCTGACGTTCCGCAAATAGAAATTTCATCGGGTCCTTCTTCGGCTCCGGCGGTTTCGCCTGTGCCTGGGCAGATTTGGGAGCCAGGCTTCCTATCGTCGCCAGCGCAACAGCGCTGCTCGCAGCCACGGCGGTCCCCCTCAGAAAACCGCGGCGGGTCGTTTCCTTGTGAAGCAGTTCAGGGATCCTTTTTTCTTTATCTTCCATATTAAAACCTCCAATTTGATGACTCTCTTTAAGGTTTACAAAAGAACTGACTTGCCACTTACACCTCCTTTCAGTCAATCCACTGATTTCTTTTATGTTTTTTATTATCCTTGTCCATTATCATCAACAGAGACTATTTCATCTTGGTGGTGTACACATAGTCATTCCCCTTCTGGGCGACATGACATTTGATACACTCATCGATTTTTCCTTCCGATATAATTCTCCCGTCTGTCCTGAACTGCACCCAGAACCAGTCTCCCTCCTTCGGGTTGTATCCCTTCACCTTATACATGACATCGATGTTCATCAGCTTTTTATCCTTTGAAAAATTGTCCTGGGCGATCATGGCCCCATCGGGGAATTTTCCCTTCTTGCCGGTGATGGCCTTGAAGGCCGCGTCATTCACATAC
>JAPLJQ010000423.1 GCA_026388495.1 Deltaproteobacteria bacterium
ACGCGCCGACCAGAAACACAGTTGCAAGTCCTGTTAGCAAAATTATCAGCTCTAAATGGAACAGGTCAGGGGAATCAAAAAAACCATGAGCAGTGATCTCCCTTCAGAGGCAGGACAAGAGAAGCAGGGAACTAAAATTAACTGTTTTTCTTGTCAACATTTCTATATTACCTATGACAAGAGTTTTCCTTATGGATGTCGAGCTGCAGGTTTCAAGTCCCACCTGCTACCATCAAAAGAGATGTACGTGAATTCTGGAATGGATTGTTTGCTGTTTGCAGAGAAAGATAAAACTCGATGATGTTAAATATCGAGAATTAATAAATGTGTGAGGTTGATATGAATAAATCTGATCTGATCGAGGCGTTGTCGGTGAAAGAAAATCTGACGGGAAAACAGGCGATGGAGATCGTCAATTTGATCTTTGACGGATTCTCCGATACGTTAAAAAAGGGCGGCGGAATAGAAATCCGAGGATTCGTGAGTTTCCGTATGAGGGAATATAAATCCTATAGCGGCAGGAATCCTAAGACTGGAAAGGTTATAGAGGTGAAACCGAAGAGATTGCCGTTTTTCAAGGTGGGAAGGGAATTGAAGAAGAGTGTGAATGGTTGATTAGAAAGTGTTGGGATTGATATTGACAGCTTCTTGAAGGCTTCAAATATTCAAATTTCTTTTTCATTTTCGATTTCAATCACAAATTGTGATAATCAGAAAAGACATATTTGACAAGGTCGTAAAAAGTTCCCCCAACTTGTCATTCCCGCTTTCGCGGGAATGACAAAAACGGGCCAAAATTGACTTTCTACCAAACCATCATTTTCAAAAGCAGCTATTATTTTTTTACAGTTAAATTCTTCAGCTACAGCCGATATTTGCAGGTAAGCGTTTTGGTATTCTTTGGAGGCGATTATGAAAAAAATACCTATTTTCCTTTTCCTTTTATTTTTTATAGCTTCATCAATTAGTCTTGCTGCCACCAAGACATTCGTGAAGGACTATACCTATCAGGCGGGAGAAGCCGACAGCAAAATCTCTTGCAGGTCGATATCTCTCGAACAAGTCAAAAGGCTTCTTCTCGAAGAATTGGGCGTATTTTTAATCGGTGAAACGTCTGTTAAGAATTTCCAGATAACAAAAGACGAGATTATCACCTTATCAGCGGGCATTGTGAGCGCCGAGATTATCGATGAGAAATGGGATGGGAAATCATATTGGCTCAGAGCAAAAATAGCAGCCGACCCGGATGAGGTAGCCAGATCAATCGACATCATAAGGAAGGATGAGACAAAAACCAGAGAACTCGAGGGAACAAAGAAAAAAGCTGATGAGGCATTGAAAGAGATAGCGCGGTTAAAAAAAGAACTGCAAATCTTGAAGAGTGGTTCAATAAAGGTGGATAAGAAACAGGAACAATATAATCAGGCAGTTAAGGATCTAAGCGCAACGGACTGGTTCGATAAAGGACTCGCATTAAGTAGAGCATGGAAATCCCAATTGGCGCTTGAAGCATTCAGCAAGGCTATTGAACTAAGTCCGGCATATTATGAGGCGTATTACAATAGAGGCGTAGAGTATGAGGGGGCAAAAGAATATCGACGGGCAATTACTGATTTCGACAAAGTAATCGAACTCTATCCGACGCACAAGAAGGTGTTTTATAATCGGGGTGATTCTTATTTTAAATTGGGAGATTATAGGAAAGCAGCACAGGATTTCGAAACGCAACTCACTAGTTATAGAAGTAACATAGATCAACCGGTTACCGCCTATAATTGCGCAATTTCATTTTATAATGCAGGGGAATATAATAAAGCCATTACTTACTTCGACTGGGCATTTGCATTAGGCTACACGCATCTTGACGAAATGCATTTTTATCGAAGTGCATCTTACTATCATTTGGGAGATAAACAAAAAGCCCGCCTGGACGCACAAAAAGCTTGTGATCTTGGATTTAAAAAGGGTTGTGAATCTGCATTACAGATTTCAAGGGAGGTTGGGAGTAGCGATAAGGGTGCCGCAACTGCACAGGGAGGAATCGGAGGAGGCGCTGATCGCAGTGGTCTGTGTAGAAGCTCAAGTGATTGTAGTGGTTTTGGAGCCAGAAATTGCGGGGGTTCATCACTTGCAAGCTGCGGTGAAGATGGTCTATGCCACTGCTGCCAAACAGTTTGCCGTGGCAGTAATTGCTCCTGTATGCCCTGTGGTCAATGCATGACCCGCGATGCTTTGTGCATATCTGGTAGTTGTTATTGGCGCATGGGAGGAAAGACATCCGAGTAGCTCCGCATGTTATACCTAAAATGGAATTGACAAAGGGTGACATTTGTGTACATAATATGATACACAAATGGAGGGTACGATCATGAAATTTTTGAGCGTCCGAGATTTAAGAGGCAAATCTGCACAAATCTGGAAAGAGCTGCCTGACGAAAGAGAGATGGTTGTTACCAGCAATGGTCGGCCAATAGCCATTCTTGCGGCAATAACCGAGGCAAATCTTGAGGAATCGCTATCGGCATTTCGCAGAGCCCGTGCCGTTGAGGCCGTTGTTTCTCTCCAGCGGAGATCCGTAGAGAAAGGAACAGACAAGATTTCGTTGGATGAAATCAATGCCGAAATTAAATCTGTTCGTCAAAAGCGTGCGTGATGGACATTGTCATTGACACCAATGTTCTTGTTGCGGGTCTTTTATCGCCGTTCGGGGCTTGTGGCGAAATCGTACGCATGGTCTCAGCCGGTGAACTGACGCTTTCCTTTGATGCACGGATTTTATCAGAATACAACGAGGTACTCCGACGACCGAGGTTTGGATTTGAAGAAGAAAAGGTCGCCGCGTTTCTTGACTATATTGTGTATTGTGGCCGGGCTGTTGCGCCTTCCCCTTTGTCCCATTCGCTTCCTGATCCGGATGATGAACCG
>JAPLJQ010000211.1:0-8834 GCA_026388495.1 Deltaproteobacteria bacterium
ACGGTCACCACCACCGATCGCTTATTGGCGAGATTCTCCACCTTTACCCTTGTACCAAACGGGAGGGTCGGATGGGCCGCCGTCAGCTTATGCTGGTTATGGGTCGCGCCCGAACTGGTCCTTCTGCCGTTGTAGCGTTTGGCGTAGTAATAGGCTGTTCCCACCACGCTTTCCGGCTCATCCACCGTGGAAGAAGCCTTTTGCTCTGTTGCCGGTATTGTTGTCTTTTCTGCCTGAAGGGGAAGTGGAGCGGAAAGAAAGCCAAACTGGCAGGCAACAATCCAGCACACCAACGTCCATTTCGTATTCGCAAGACCCATGCGTACCTCCTTGTGTAAGCGAATGCCTTTTAATCCACCAAAAGTGCGATCAATGTCAAGCAGAACCTGTCAAATGACATAAAAACAGTTAAATATTAAGAGCGTATTAGGCTATTTTTTATGATATTTTCCCTTTGGTACAAAGGGAAAAACGGTCCAGTTGCCTTATGTCAATTTATTGCAGGGATCTGTTATGAGTCGACGAAAGAATATTTGAGGCTTTTGGAGGGCTGAAGATCAACCGGGAATAGGCCGACGGGCCGACAAGCATTGATAAGAAGGCCCTTTTTTGTTGGGTAAGTATAAGAATAATTTTTCTTCTATGTCAAGTCAATGATCTTACAGGAATATGTGGTCTGGTTTCCAAATCGCTGAGTAATTCCAATTCTAAATCAAATATGATATAATAGTCGCACAAAAGAAGAGGAGGTGCGACAATGGCAAGGAAGGCGAAGGGGCGGGACACATTGGAACTAGCCAAGACATGCTTATCGAAGGCGAGGACAGCTGCAGCGTTACGTCAGGCACAAGCGGTTGTATTTCCGTTGGAATATGGCATGTCTTTGGAGCGGACAGCGGCGGCGATTGGTGTATCGCCCGGATGGGCATGCCAATTGCGCAATCGCTTTATGAAAGAAGGTATCGTTTCTGAAGGAGATAAACCGCGAGGAGGACGTCGCCGATCGCACATGAGCATTGAGGAAGAAGAGGCGTTCCTTTTCCCTTTTTTTGAAAAGGCTAAAGCGGGCGGGATCTTGGTGGTAAACGAGATTAAAGAAGCTATGGATAGGCGATTGGGCCGCCAAGTGGCCTTAGCCTCTGCTTATAATCTTCTTCATCGGCACGGTTGGCGTAAATTAGCTCCGGACAAACGACATCCCCAGTCTGACATAGAGAGGCAGGAGGATTGGAAAAAAAATTCCCTGACACTGTCGCTAAAATCGACCAAACGTGGGCCGGTGAGGCGCCGATCCGATTGATGTTTATGGATGAGGCCCGGTTCGGTCGCATTTCCGATACCAGATACTGCTGGTGCCCAAAACCTTTCCGTCCCGTGTGCTATTCAATGGTAAGCCATGAATACACTTACGCTTACGCCGCAGTTTCGGTCATGGATGGTAAGGTGGATTCTCTGATTTTGCCCCAGGTTAACGGAGTTTGTATGCAAATATTTCTCGACGAAATATCACTGCGGTATCCCGATGATCGGATGATTATGGTGCTTGATGGCGCAGGATGGCATCGCAATGAATCGCTTACTATTCCTGATAATATCCGTCTTTTAATGTTTCCCCCCTATTCTCCGGAACTCAATCCAGTGGAACATCTTTGGGACGATCTGCGAGAGAAAGCATTTCATAACGTGGTCTTTAACAGTATTGACGCCCTTGAAGATCATCTTGAAGAGGCATTACGGAATATGGAAAATGATCAAGACCGTATCCGCTCAATCGTCGCTTGGCCGTGGATTATTAATGCACTGTTGAATTAGAAATGGAATTACATATCTTCTGCGGGATAAAGCACGAGATGATGTTGAAGAAGCTCGTCTTCATGAAAGAGATTGACAATGACGATGATCGACTATTCAGGCTTCAATAAAAAATGAATAACCTCTCATGACAGTCATGGGCATTTATAAGTGTTCTCGCGTTGCGAGCCTCCCTAAATCAAAACCGTAATTTCTTGTTCATTCGCTCCCGCTGGTCCAACATATAAATCTGTTACAAAGATATGGCTGTTTCTCCGGGGAATCGTCATCTATGACCGTGTAGGAAACAAAAAATTGTATTGACTGATGGTAACGTTTAGGATACTATATAACATATGGGCAACAAATTATTTGAAATTGAGGAATTTGAAATAAATGGACGATCTCCATTCGGAATATGGTTTGATAGACTAGATTCCGTGCCAGCAGCAAAGATTGTAATTGCTTTGACTCGACTTAAAACAGGACAGCATTCAAATGTTAAAGCTGTTGGTAGCGGAGTAGCGGAATATAAAATTGATTTTGGTCCCGGGTACCGGATCTATTTTGGAATTGATGGAGATAAATTGATAATCCTGCTCTGCGGAGGAGATAAAAAAACACAGGGGAAGGATATTGAGAAGGCAAAGAAATATTGGCAGGATTACAAGGATAGAAAAAGGAAGGAGGTTAAACATGGCTCTTACAAGAAAGTTTAAAGATACTGTACAGAGAAGAGCAGCCCGTGATCCGGAATTTCGACATGCACTGCTTGTTGAAGCTATTAATGAACTGCTTGCTGGAGATTATAATATCGCAAAATCAATTCTCCGCGATTATATTAATGCGACAATAACATTTCCAGTGTTGGCTCAAGAACTTAATAAATCGAGCAAGAGCATTCACAGAATGCTTGGTCCAAACGGTAATCCTCGAATGGACAGTATTGCTGGAATCCTGAAAGTATTGCAGAGCAAGGAATGTATTAAACTGCACACAAATACGGTGTAATATTTTTACCAAGAAGAATATCACTAACGGGCGGCTAGTGTAGTGTTACCGTAATACCTTTACAATATTGTCATTTCGAGCAAAGCGAGAAATCTTAATAAATTTAAGGTGGTATCAAGATATCTCCCTTCGGTCGATATGACAATGTATCATTGAAACACTACACTAGTTCGCAAAAAGAAAAAGCCGTCTCAGGAGCCGTCTACTTCAAACAGACTGTTGAAAATAACCGGTCTTTCCCTCTATTGTAAAGGGGGCACCTCGTCCAAGGTGTGCTTCTATTTATGTGTATTACTTAACTTTTTCACGAATTATGAGGATCATTATTTTATGAGACCTTTTGTGAGATGGGCTTTTTAGGTTATCGGTGAGATTATTTTGTTCGGCGTGAAATTAAAAATTGTAATACATTGAAATTAATAGCTAACTGGTAGTCCCACGGGGAGTTGAACCCCGGTTTCCGGCGTGAGAGGCCAGCGTCCTAACCACTAGACGATGGGACCATGTCTGCGTAACCGTGAAGGGAAATTCATTAGTCAATCAGCAATAAAAAGTCAAGGCCAAAATCAGGTATTGCGCTTCAAGTATTCAATTGCCCGGTTGATTCTTTTAATAACCCTATCCTTTCCCAGGGTGGTCATGACCTCATCAATGCCGGGACTGACGGTTTTACCCGTCAGAGAAATCCTTAATGGCTGAGCGATTACTTTAAGATGGATGCCTCTTTCCCCTGCCATTGTCCGCAGAAAATCCTCAATGCCTTTTTTCGTATAATCCTGCAACAGGGGGATGCCTTCGGCCACTGCGGCAAGATGGTCCGCGCATTCCGCTTTTAAAAATTTTCCTGCCGCGTCCTCGTCATAATCCAGGTCATCGTCGAAATAGAAACGGCTCATTTCTGCCAGTTCCACCAGGGTCCTTGCCCTGGGTTTGAGATCCGTCACAATCTTCAGGAGAAATTCCTGATCCGATGTATCCAGTTTGAGACTTTCCCAGAAAATCCTGGTCTCCTGAACGAGTCTCTCTGCGGAACATTCCTTGATGTAGTGCTGATTCAACCAGAGAAGCTTTTCCGGATTGAAGACGGCAGCGGATTTTCCGACAGACTCGAGGGTAAAGACACGAATCAGTTCATCCAGAGAAAAAATTTCCTGATCTCCGTAAGACCAGCCGAGTCGGACCAGGTAGTTGATAATAGCCTCGGGAAGGTAACCCATTTCCTTGTAGGTCATGACCGATGTGGCCCCATGACGCTTGCTCAGTCTTGCCTTATCAGAGCCCATGATCATGGAAACGTGAGCGAATTGGGGAACCGGATAACCCAGCGCCTCGTAGAGAAGAATCTGTCGAGGCGTGTTGTTAAGGTGGTCGTCCCCCCTGATCACATGTGTGATATCCATCTGGGCGTCATCAACCACCACTGCGAAATTGTACGTGGGATATCCGTCGCGCCTTTCTATGATCAGATCATCCAGTTCCTCATTATTAAAGGTGACCACGCCCTTGACCAGGTCGCGTACGGTTGTCGTGCCCTCCCCGGGACAGCGGAATCGTACCACAGAATTTGCCGATCTGGAAAGATTCTTGTTCCGGCAGGTGCCGTCATACTTTGGTTTTCTCCCCCCGGCAAGGGCACTTTTCCTTTTCTCCTCCAGTTCTTCGGGAGTACATACGCAGCAATACGCCTTTTCCTCATCGAGGAGCTTTTGAACCATGGCTCTATGAATCTCAACACGCTCTGCCTGAAAAAATGGTCCTTCGTCCCAGTTAAGGCCCAGCCATGTCATGGCATCGAGAATGGCCCGTGTCGATTCTTCCGTCGACCGGAGCTGGTCCGTATCTTCAATCCTTAATGCAAATTTTCCATGGTGATGTCTGGCGTAAAGCCAGGCAAAAAGAGCCGTTCTGGCGCCGCCGATATGTAGAAATCCCGTGGGTGACGGGGCAAAGCGCGTTCTGACTGATTCATTTCCGGTCATTGATGGCTATCCTGGCGTTTATTTTACTGCCCCCTTATAGGGTGGCCGTTATCCTTTTGTCAAGACGCATTTCCGGGAAAAGCATTCCATCCGGTGTCAGACCGGCGTCGTATCGTATGTGCCCGGCCCTGCAGACAGGGAACAACGCTTTCGCCATGGAAAAATGAGTAAAGGTGTGTTTTATTTGCAACACTTGCAGTCGCAGAGGGGCAATGATTATCCTGAATTGACAGGTTGCTGCCCTCAGAAAGTGGCATTTCGCTGAGAAAAATATTTATTTAATGCGGGAGGAGAGTAAAAGGCCTGCGCATGGTTGCGAAAACAGGAAGAGTGCAGCAGGTCTGACGATGTGGTATATAAATTGCTGCGCTCCACACGAGTCATTCTTCAACGCCCCGGCAAATTTAAAAATGTTCTTGACAATAATAACAATTTATAATTTACTTCGACACTTTACAACAAGGGATAAATTAAATATTGAAAATTTATCTTTCAGGTGAACTGTGCAGATTAATGTCAGCCATATTCCGGAAGACGGACTAAATCTTCATTTTGATAAGGACGGAGAATGGTTTCGCAATGTTCTGACAGAAGAGGAGAAAACGGAACTTTCCCTGCAGAGGGCCGATGTAATTTGTTTCGTCAAAAAACTCAAAGAAACCATTTTCATTGAAGGAAATATAGAAACGATCATTACCACGACCTGCAGCCGGTGTCTGGAGGTTACGGGTTTCCCGATAAAGAGCAGTTTCAGATATTCGCTTATTCCGGTTGAGAGACAGTTAAAGGAAGAGCAGGAGTTAAGTTCCGAAGACCTTGAATACAGTTATTATGAGAACGATCTGATTGATTTAGATGCCATGCTCTTTGAGCAGATCATGTTGCAGATTCCCATGAGAGTCCTCTGTAGGGAAACATGCAAAGGTCTGTGTCCCCGTTGTGGGAAAGATTTAAATACGACAAGCTGTGATTGTCGTACCGAATTTATAGACGCAAGGCTGGCCGTTTTAAAAAAGCTTAAGAAGGAAGAGTGATTATGCCAAATCCAGTAAAAAGACATTCAAGAACGAGAAGAAACAAGAGACGATCCCATGATTTCTTAAAACCTGTTCTCGCGTCGTCATGTCCCCAGTGCAGTGAACCGAAGCTGCCCCATCGTGCATGTTCCAACTGTGGAACGTACAGAGGGCGACAGGTCATTCCCATTGAAAAGATTTCTTAAATCCTGACACATGGACATCGGGGATGCTCATCGGCCGATCTGAGACTATGGGACTTGAAGGAAAAGTGGCCCTGATTACCGGGGCATCAAGAGGAATCGGTCGGGCAGTTGCTATCAGACTTGGATTGCAGGGCGCCTTTGTTTATATCAACTACGCTCAGAATGAAGCCGCCGCCCTGGAAACCCTCCGGGTGATCAGAGAAGGCGGATCTGAAGGCAAGATATGCCGTTTTGACGTCTCAGACTTCAAGGAAACCCAGTGTGCGATTAAAGATATGGCAGGAGAAAAAGGCCATGTAGATATCCTGGTCAACAATGCCGGTATATCCGTCGTTGGCCTGTTGCCCCGTATGGAAGAAAAAGACTGGGATCGCGTGATTGACACAAACCTGAAAGGGGCATTTAACTGTTGCAGGGCGGTCAGCCGTTATATGATAAAGCGGCGTTCAGGAAGAATTGTTAATCTTACCTCTGTGGTCGCCGAGGCTGGAGTTGCCGGTCAGGTGGGATACGCCGCGTCCAAAGCAGGTATCATAGGGCTCACAAAATCCCTGGCGCTTGAGCTGGCGTCAAGAAACATCTGTGTCAATGCGGTATCTCCGGGCTTGATCGAAACCGATATGACGGCTCATCTGATAAAAGAGCATCAGAAGTCCATTATACATCGGATTCCCCTGGCGAGATTTGGTAAACCGGAGGATGTGGCGGGAGTCGTCGCTTTCCTGGTTTCAGAGGATGCCGGCTATATCACGGGGCAGGTGATTCGTGTAAACGGCGGTCTTTATATATAGAGACGAGTAGATACAATAACGTGAATACAAGGAGGAGGGGTTTTCATGAAACTCGAAGAAAGGGTCATAGAGATTATTATGGAGCAGCTGGATGTTACAAAAGAAGAATGCGTTCCAGCAGCTTCTTTCATAGATGATCTTGGGGCCGATTCTCTCGACCTGGTCGAACTGATCATGGAAATGGAGGAAAATTTCGGAATACAAATTGCTGATGAAGAATTGGAAAAAATCCGTACCGTAAAGGACGTCATCGATTTCCTGAAAAGTAAGGGTGTCACGTAATTTGAAAACAACTCAGAGCGGATGTGTTTCTTTGAAAAGAAGAGCGGTTATAACGGGCCTTGGTGCGCTGACACCTGCAGGGAATTCTGTCAAGGAAACCTGGCAAAATATCTGCAAAGGCCGGTCAGGAATCGGAAGAATCACAAAATTTGATTGTACAGGATTCGAAACGAAAATCGCCGGAGAGCTGAAAAATTTTGACGCCCTTGCATTTGTGAACAAAAAAGAGCTTCGCCGGCTGGACGACTTCATCATCTATTCTCTGGCCGCCGCAGAAATGGCCATGGCAGATTCAGGGCTCAGTATTCATAAAAACATCGCCGAGCGCACCGGTGTCATTATTGGATCAGCTATCGGAGGGTTGTCAACGCTCGAAAAAGCAAAAGACACCCTTCTCCAGGCAGGCCCCCAAAAGATGTCGCCCTTTTCCATCCCATCGGCTCTCGCCAACCTTGGGGCCGGCCATGTATCTATCCGGTTTAACACCAGAGGACCCATAAGTTGTGTAACAACAGCCTGCTCATCGGGGACCAACGCCATTGGTGATGCAGCCAGATTGATAACCGGCAATTATGCCGATGTCATGATTGCCGGAGGCGCTGACGCGGCCATTTGTCCTCTCGGCATCGGCGGCTTCAATGCCATGAGAGCGATATCGGTGCGCAATGATGAACCCGAGAAAGCAATCCGTCCTTTTGACAGAGACCGGGACGGTTTTGTGGTCGGCGAAGGATGCGGCATTCTCATTTTGGAAGAATTGTCCTTTGCCCTCAAGAGGGGCGCCAGGATTTACGCCGAGATCGTCGGCTACGGCTCCACAAGCGATGCGTTTCATATAGCGGCGCCGCCGCCGGGTCATGAAGGAGCCGCGAGGTGTATGCAGGTGGCCCTGAATGATGCGCGGATGAGTCCTCGCGACATTGATTATATCAACGCCCACGGCACAGCAACGCCGCTCAATGATGTTTACGAAACGGAAGCCATCAAGAAGGTCTTTGGCGAGCATTCCGGGGAACTTGCAATAAGTTCAACGAAATCCATGACGGGGCATCTCCTCGGTGGAGCAGGCGGCGTTGAGGCTATTTTTTCGGTAAAGTCCATTTATGAAGGGATTGTTCCGCCAACCATAAATCTCGACAACCCTGATCCGGCCTGCGACCTCGATTATGTCCCTCATGAAGCAAGGAAGAGAGAAATAAAATCCGCCATGACCAACACGTTCGGTTTTGGCGGAGTTAATGCGGTATTGATATTTAAAAAATTTGATGGACAGTGAAAAAACGATAGACAGGATTATCATCGGTTCAGATCACGCCGGGTTTCAACTCAAGGAAGCCATCAAAGAATATCTTGCCGACATGGCCCTTGCAGTGACAGATGTCGGTACATGCAACGCCGAACCCGCAGATTATCCGGACTTCGGTGTCATGGTGGCTGAAAAAGTCTCTTCGGGTGAATTTGAAAGAGGCATTCTGGTATGCGGCTCCGGTGTCGGAATGACCATTATCGCAAATAAATTCCCCGGCATACGCGCCGTATTATGTCTTGACGAAGAGACGGCTCGCCTGAGCAGGCTGCACAACAATACCAATATCCTGGTCCTCGCGGGCAGGAGAACGGATAAGGTTACGGCGGAAACCATCATCGGGACCTGGCTGAAAACGGCATTTGAGGGCGGGCGTCATCAGAGACGGCTCGACAAGATCTCGAAAATGGAAACAAAGCTTTACAAGTAAAGAAGTCAAGAGCTATTTTCGC
>JAPLJQ010000211.1:8855-13008 GCA_026388495.1 Deltaproteobacteria bacterium
TTTCGCAATAATGATACGATGTGGGAATAATTCAAATCAACAATAAAGGACAGGAGGACAGAACTTCCATGACAATATTAAAGAATGTCGATCCTGACGTCGCTCGTGCCATTCTCCAGGAAACCCGGAGGCAGGCGGGGAAGCTGGAGCTGATCCCATCGGAGAATTTCGTGAGTGAGGCCGTTCTTGAGGCTCAGGGTTGTATCATGACCAACAAATACGCAGAGGGTTACCCCGGGAAGAGATATTACTACGGGTGTGAGTTTGTGGATGTCGTGGAAGCCTTAGCAATTGAGAGAACCAAACAGCTGTTCGGAGCCGACCATGTCAATGTCCAGCCTCACTCCGGCACCCAGGCCAACATGGCGGTTTATTTTGCCGTCCTTCAGCCTGGCGATACGATCATGGGTATGGATTTATCCCATGGCGGACACCTGTCCCACGGCAGTCCGGCGAATTTTTCAGGAAAACTTTACAATGTCGTTTTTTATGGCGTTGATAAGAAAACGGAAACCATTGACTTTAACGAAGTGGAGGCCCAGGCGAAGAAGCACAGACCGAAAATTATCGTGGTCGGGGCGAGCGCCTATCCGAGAATCCTGGACTTTGATCGCTTCAGAGAAATCGCAGACGGCGTGGGCGCCGTCATCATGGCGGACATTGCCCATATTGCCGGTCTGGTTGCCGCAGGTATTCACCCTTCCCCGGTGCCGACTTGTGAGTTTGTGACCACGACGACCCACAAGACCCTGCGGGGTCCGAGGGGCGGGATTGTCATGTGCAAGGCGGATTTCGCCAAGACTCTGGACAGCCGGGTGTTTCCCGGCAGTCAGGGCGGACCTCTCATGCACATCATTGCCGCCAAGGCCGTGGCCATGAAGGAAGCCCTTTCGGATACGTTCAATTCATACCAGTTACAGATTGTGAAAAACGCAAAAGCTATGGCAGAGACGTTGATGGCGGAAGGATTCCGTCTTGTTTCCGGTGGAACAGACAACCATTTGATGCTCGTCGATCTTACGGACAAAGGCCTCACCGGGAAGGATGCCGGGGAAGCCCTGGACCGGGCAGGGATCACGGCGAACAAGAACATGATTCCCTTCGATACGAGAACCCCCATGGTGACCAGCGGCGTCAGGATGGGGACGCCGGCGGTGACAACAAGGGGAATGAAAGAGGATGACATGAGAACCATTGCCCGGCTCATCGCCCATATCCTGAAGGACATCCACGATGAGAATCGGATACGGGAAGTGAAAAGAGAGGTTTTGGCCCTCTGCGAGCGTTTCCCTCTTTATCGTGAACGGATAGAAAAAGGTTGAATGTGGACAGGAAAAACGATCGTCCGAACTGGGACGAATATTTTATGGATATCGCAGCCCTGGTTTCAAAACGTTCCACCTGCCGGAGGAGGGGTGTCGGCGCCGTCCTGGTCAGAGATAGAAGAATCCTGTCGACGGGCTACAACGGGGCCCCATCGGGCATGCGCCACTGCCTGGATATCGGTTGCTTGAGGGAGCAGCTCAACATCCCCTCCGGGGAGCGTCATGAACTTTGCAGGGGGCTGCATGCCGAACAGAATGCCATCATTCAGGCTGCGTTTCACGGGGTTAGCGTCAATGGTTCAACCCTCTATTGCACCAACCATCCCTGTGTCATCTGCTCGAAGATGATCATCAATGCAGGCATTGTCCATGTTATTGTCCGTGAACATTACAGAGATGATCTTGCTGAGGAAATGTTGAGGGAAGCAACGATCATGGTATCTCAATTATGAAATGTCCTTTTTGTGCAAATGGGGAAAACAGGGTCATCGATTCCCGGATCAGCAAAGATGGCGGGGCCATCCGGAGACGGCGGGAGTGTGTGGCCTGTGGAAAACGTTTTACGACCTACGAGTTCGTGGAAGAAGTCCTGCCCATGGTGGTCAAAAAGGATGGTAGAAGGGAACCCTTTGACAGAACAAAAATCCTCTCCGGGGTTAAAAAGGCATGCGAGAAACGGCCTATCAGCACTGATGCCATTGAAAGTCTTGTGGAACGGGTGGAGCAAACATGTCAGGAACACCAGGGAAAGGAAATTCCCTCTTCCGTCGTCGGGGAGAAAGTCATGGAGGAGCTTCAGGAACTTGATGGCGTCGCCTACGTGAGGTTTGCTTCCGTGTACAGAGAGTTTCGTGATGTCACGGATTTTCTGCAAGAGCTCAAGGACTTCCTGAGTGCAAGAAAAGAAGAATCTAAATAAGATCAATCCGTTATGTTTACAGGAATTGTTGAAAGCATAGGGTCCGTAAAGAAAATTACCAGACATGGTGATGATGCCGTTCTGGAAATTGATACGTCCATGAATCTGGACGAAGTCAATATCGGCGACAGTATCGCCGTCAGTGGAGCCTGTCTTACGGTGACGAGAAAAGCGGCCGGAACTTTTGCGGCCGACGTATCGGCAGAGACCCTGACCCGTACAAACCTCAAAATATTAAAGACTGGAGATCCGGTCAATCTGGAAAAGGCCATGCGATTAAACAGTTTTCTGGGGGGACATCTTGTCCTCGGCCATGTGGACGGCCTCGGAAAAATTGTGGAAAAAACAACCAGATCCAGCTCAATTAATGTTGGCGTGGAAACGGAAACGGATATTTGCCGGTTGATTGTGGAAAAAGGTTCGGTGGCCGTTGACGGCGTGAGCTTAACCGTAAATCGTTGTGAAAAAAATAGATTTTATGTTAATATGATTCCCCAGACAGCCGCAATGACCACACTGGGCGTCAGGAAAGTAGGTGACCGGGTTAACATCGAAACAGACATTATCGGGAAGTATGTCGAGAAACTCCTCAATCCCGGCAAGGGAATTGATATGAAATTTCTCGCGGAACACGGATTCCTCAAATAACAGATGGAAAATGTTTAAAAACTTGAAAAATGTATCCCCCTGTGATCAGAATCTTTTTATAAAAATCTTCCATTCCCATTTTGGGGAGGCATTTTTCAAACGTCTCAGGATTTTTTTATTAATTTAGAAAGAAGGAAAACAGACAAAAATGAGTGTGAGCGCAATTAAGGAAGCCATTGTTGATATTAAAAGCGGTAAAATGGTTATTCTGGTGGATGATGAAGACAGGGAAAATGAGGGCGACCTCTGCATGGCGGCAGAGTTCGTAACGCCGGAGGCCATAAACTTCATGGCCAGATACGGAAGAGGCCTTATCTGTCTCTCTTTAAATGAAGATTTTGCAGATAAACTGAACCTGAACCCGATGGTTTCTGATAATCGCTCCCGATTCGGGACGGCCTTCACCGTTTCCATAGAAGCGAAGCGGGGCGTCACAACCGGAATTTCTGCTGCTGACAGGGCAACAACCATCCGAACAGCCGTTGCCGATGACGTCAGGCAGGATGACCTTGTCAGCCCGGGGCATGTTTTTCCCATACGCGCAAAAAAAGGCGGTGTCCTTGTGAGAACCGGCCAGACGGAGGGGTCCGTGGACCTTGCCCGACTGGCAGGGCTGAAACCCGCCGGCGTCATCTGCGAAATCATGAAAGATGACGGGACCATGGCCCGGATGCCGGATCTGGACGTCTTCGCGAAGGAACATAATGTGAAAATCGTCACCATTGCGGACCTCATCCAGTTCAGAATGCAGCACGAATCCCTGATCAGAAGGGCCGCAGAAGCGACCATCCCCACAAGTTACGGCGGAAAATTCCGGCTGATTGTTTATGAAAACGATGTGGATGACATGAAACACGTGGCCCTCGTGAAGGGCGACATCACACCGGATGATGAGGTTCTGGTCCGGGTTCACTCGGAATGTCTGACGGGTGATGTGTTCGGATCAGAAAGATGCGATTGCGGTTACCAGATCCACACAGCCATGAAGATGGTGGAAAAGACGGGAAAAGGGATCATCGTTTACATGCATCAGGAGGGCAGGGGCATCGGTCTTGTAAACAAGATCAAGGCCTATGAACTCCAGGAGCAGGGCAAGGACACAGTGGAGGCCAATCTTACCCTTGGATTCAAGGCGGATTTGAGAGATTATGGGATCGGAGCTCAGATCCTTGCCGACCTGGGCGTTCACAAAATGAAACTCATGACCAACAATCCCAAGAAAATTGTCGGTCTTGGCGGATATGGAATCACCGTCACCGAG
>JAPLJQ010000255.1 GCA_026388495.1 Deltaproteobacteria bacterium
CACGTTCGTTCGGAATGACATTTTTCCATATTGTGACACAGTCTCCAAGGCCGGAATGACAAAGTAGGGATTTTTGGACTTTTTACGAGTTCGTCATTAATGGGCCAATGGGCTCTTTTACAAAACGGCAGTTTGGGGGAGAAATCAAAGAGCAGTTCTGTGCACAGAACTAACTTAAATATATGATATAATAAATGAACTGACGACACCACCGATCATTTTCATGCCAGGATTTTCCCGTTTTCGGCTCGCCGGTCTCCCCGTTCTGAGATCCGTTTCTCTCTTCCGGCAGTGGCTGTGTGACCGCGGCCAGGGCTGTCTCAAAGGATTGATTTATCCTGGTAAACCCCTGGCTCTGCCGGTGGACTCCCTGAGTCCGGCAATTCCGAAAAGATAAAAGAAATCTCCTGTCCGTTAAATGGTTAATTATCATGATTTTATACGAATGATATTAATATGTTGAGGTATGAGTCAATAGAAATTGAGCTTCAATCTGTTCTTTGAGAGGATGTGGACTGCGATAAATAGCAGGATGTTGTGGTTGGCGATGCCTCAACTTAGCTTCCTGATCAATTGATTTTTCGTCATCGCAAAGATACACGACAACCAATACAAGGGTGTGGTCTGGATTTTCAAAGCAACTTATTGAATACGGGTGGAAACATACGAAAGCTTGAACACTCTTTTTCTGGATAAAGGGGGTATTTGTGTCTCCCTGGAAGTGAGTTTTTGCGATTCTTGTAGAATATTCAACATTTCAACCAGCGTTGAGCAGTTCGATAGAAGTATTCTCCCTTGCAAATTTATCGTTATTATCGGAGAATGAAGGGGGAATAGGGATCAATGGCAAATGTTGTTTTGCAAGTCCTGCCCCCTTCTACCTGGAAGGTTGCACAAGAGATGAGTGGCGGTTCTTGGAGAAATACTCGCTTCAATAATGAAGGGGGATTTCATGTCTAAATTGACACTTGATTATCCAGTTTATTCACTGGACAGACACTTGCTGCTTCCGGCCGGAACCGCCTTGTCAGAAGAGGATTTGCATGCCCTCATCTCTTCAAGCAGCGCTGATTATCGAAAAAAAATTCCCTTAATGCAATTTGGAACGGTAAAAAAAGATATCCTGGATTTTGTCAGGCAGCCTCCCGGCAATGCAGTCTTCAGCAATGAGGAGAAACTTGCTGAAGTTATTGAATTAATGGAACAGGTACAGCTTGCCCAGCCTATGTTAGAATCTATAGAATATTTCAAACAATATGATTCATATACCTACCGCCACAGCTTGATGGTATTTGCCTATTTAACCCTTCTCTCCAAGGACCTTGTGCCCAATTACCAGGTCAGGATAAAGGAGGCGGCAACAAGTCCACTGCATGACTTCGGCAAGATATGCGTTCCCCTTGAGATATTGACGAAGGCATCTCCGCTAACGCGGGACGAAAGAAAGAACGTGGAACATCATACAACAGCAGGGTATATTCTCCTGTGCTATTACTCGCAGAACGTCGATAACATCGCCGCCCACGTTGCCAGGGATCATCATGAGAGGAAAAACGGTTCTGGATATCCCCGGGGCATAAGTCTGAATAACCGCATGGTCGAGATCGTGGCTGTCTGCGATATCTATGACGCCCTTATTTCCCAGAGGCCTTACCGACCAGTATCATTCGACAATCGCACTGCCCTCGAGATTATCACCACTATGGCAGAAAGAAATGAAGTGAGCTGGGAGGTGCTCCAGGCACTGGTAGCTCATAACCGCAAAGGAAATCCACACTTCACTGAATGTATCATATCATTGGATAAAAGAGGTATCATTTCACCGAACAATGTCTATGGCATTCTCGCTGATTAGTTGCTGAGTATTAAAGTTCATGCATTAGAAGACAACCATGGTATTTTTGTCCTGGAATAGCTGGGGCGGCTATTTTCTCGCACATACCGAACAGAGGAAATCAGATAATGCGACCTTTGAAAAATTCCCTTTTCTGTCATTCCTGGCTTGACCCGGAATCCAGGGAATGGCTGAAAATACTGGATTCCGGCTTTCGCCGGAATGACAAGCGAGACAATTTTAACGGGAGGGCATCCGTCCTTTTCAATCGGAAATGAATGACGACCACCTTTTTCAGGACCCTGAATACTCCTGGGACGAATACATTTAGGCATAATGCTGCAAGAACTTGAGGCGTGCTGGAGATGTCTGCCTGAATGCCGCCGGAAAATGACTATGAGACGAGCCACGCGACGAAAAGACGCGACGATTTATCAAAAGGGCAACATCCTCGACACATACCTTCCGCGAACATCGGCGTCGCACCCCATATTTTGTGACCAAAATTCCATTGACACACAAGCTCCTCCTTCATATACTCCTACCGTGAAAAAGGAAGTTCTTATCAATTGAAGGGTGTATCTCAAGAAACCTCAATTACTAAAGGAGATTTCTTCTATCATGGGTGACCATTCAGAAATCCAGCTTTCCAAGCTTCTCGATCACTCCTATCCCGATGCGATTCTCGTCTGCGTCAGAGACCTTTACCGATTTTTTTATACTCCGGATGCCTTTACCCCTGTGGCAAACACCTTCAGCCGGATGATGGAACTTTTCAGGGGGGAATTCCCCGGATACCAGGGTTGTAATACGGAATACCACGACCTGTTCCATACGCTGGAAATTTTCCTGACCACATCCCGCCTCATCGACGGTCGGAATCTTGCTGAACAACCCTTTTCCGAACGAATAGCGACCAATCTTCTGCTGGCTGCCCTGCTCCACGATACCGGTTACATTCAGGAGGCATGCGACACCATTGGAACGGGAGCCCGGCACACCAAAATGCACGTGGAACGGAGTATGGCCTTCGTTCGAAAAAACGTAACCACTATCGATCTTCCACCCGAAGATGTGGAAAACATATGCCGCCTGATCCATTGCACAGGACTTCAGGTAGACTGCAGCGTGGAATTTCAGGATCCTGAAGAAACCATTGCGGGATCCATTCTGGGAACGGCGGATCTTTTGGGGCAGATGTCCGATAGGGCCTATCTGGAGAAGCTGCTTTTTCTCTATTATGAATTCTGCGAAGCCGGGTTCGAGGGATACAAAACCGAGTTTGACATCCTCCGTAAAACCATGGTTTTTTATGAATCCACCATGGATCGCCTGAATAACACGCTGCTTTCCAGTTACCGTTACGTCGAAACCCACTTTGCCATGCGCCACGGTGTTCAGGAAAACCTGTATCTGAAATCTATTAATCTGCAGATGGCGTATCTAAAGGAAATCATCCGGGACGAAAGCACCAATTTCCGAACCAAACTCAAGCGGCTGAATCTGAACGAAGCGGAAAAACGATATAAAGGCCGCTGAATCCCCCCGATCGATCCTTGAAATCCCGAACCCCTAAAAGGCTTGATTTATGGGTAGGAATGATATCATGCGATGTATAGGATCAAAGGTGGAACAGATCCGGGTAGCATACAGGATCGCACAGAAATACTAAAGGGGTTAACGAATTTTGCTAACCCCTTGTTATTTTTGGCGCCCCCGGCGCGACTCGAACGCGCGGCACACGGATTAGGAATCCGTTGCTCTATCCGCCTGAGCTACGGGGGCACATGACTGAAGTTTTGGGAAGATGCGTTTAACACGATTTATCAGAAGTGTCAATGTTTCAATTCCGGTTCGCATGAGTATCAGAATTGAGTATTATAGATAAATTAAGCCGTTTTATTAAAGCCTTATGGCTTCCTGCTTTCACAGAAATGACATGTTATATTGCCTTTCTGAGGTGGGTTTCGATGATGCAATCGGCTGAGAATCGTGACAATTGCAAGTAATCGGCAGAAACCCCCTCCAGAGCTGCTTCGGGGACAAGACCGATCAATTCTGACTCCAGAATGGCCGCACCGTGTTGTGAAACCTGTTTCTTTACGGCATCAAAGACCGTACGAACGGACGTTTCTCTGTAGTTGGTCAGGTTCATGGAAATCTGGACGATCTTTCGGCTTTTCAGAGGCACACCGATGGCCCTGACATGCTTGAGACCGCCGCCGGACTGCCTGATGGCGGCGGCGATGGTTTTCGCCATGGCAAGATCGCCGGTGTTCAGATTCACATTGAAGGCAATCAGTGGCATCCGGGCGCCCACAACGGTCGCTCCAGCCCGGTCGTTAAAAACGGACGGGCCCGCATCGGGTTGCCAACGGGGATCCTTGATTTTTTCTTTCAGTTTTTCGTATCCGCCCCTTCTGATTTCAGAGAGTTCCTTCCTTTTCGGATGTAAGGCCGCTTCTCCGTAAAAATAAACGGAGATCTGATTTTTTTCCGCAAATTCACGGCCGAACCGGTGGGCCAGCGCTACGGCGTCCTGCATATCCGCACCCCTTAAGGGGACGAAGGGAACGACATCAACGGCGCCAAGGCGGGGATGCACGCCCTGCATATCCGCACCCCTTAAGGGGACGAAGGGAACGACATCAACGGCGCCAAGGCGGGGATGCACGCCTTCGTGCTTTCGCATGTCGATGACGTCGAGGGCTTTTTTGCAGGCGGCCATGGCTCCAGTGAAGACGTCTTCCGGAGATCCGATAAAGGTGAAAACACTTCGATGGTGATCGCAGTCCATGCTGAAATCGAGCAATTTAACTTCCCGGACGAAGAGAATGGCGTCGGCGATCGCGCCGACTTTTTTCCTGTCTCTGCCTTCGCTGAAATTGGGAACGCATTCCATGATTTTCATAAGACGTCAGACCTGATGGATAATCATTTCGGGCAGTTCAAGGCATGTCAGCTTGCCGCCAAAGACAGCTCCCGTATCGATGCCAATCTTGTTTTTTTCAATATGGGGAGCGGTATAGGAAATGGGTGTGTGACCGAATATAACCGTCTTTCCGAAATCGTACGGGGAGTTGATGAAGTCGTATCTGATCCATAAAAGATCATCCGTGTTTTGTTGCTCCAGGGGAATGCCGGGTCTCAACCCGGCGTGGACGAAAACATAGCGATCTGTCTCATAAAACGGCTGAAGCGTGGAGAAGAACCGCATATGGCTTTCGGAAACGTTTAAATTTTCTGCCTGTCCCTCTCTCATGAACCCGTAGGATATGAGGGTTCTCAATCCGCCGTTGTGCATGAACAGTTCCTCGTCCCTGCGCTCACGGTAATAATTGAGGAACATCTGCTCATGATTGCCTTCAAGGCAGATGACGTTGTCGATGGTTTTTCTGATCTCCAGGATGGAATCGACAACCCCTTTGGAATCCGGTCCCCTGTCTACGTAATCCCCCATGAAGATGATGGTGTCCTCCTTTTCGTTGATATGGAGTTTTTCCATCAAGGTCTCGAGTTTGGAGTTACAGCCGTGAATATCTCCTATAGCGAATATTTTACCCATATGAAAGTACCCAATCTGTCATTGCGAACGGAGTGAAGCAATCCCATACGTCAGCGTTTAGTGGTTGTCCTGATCAAAAAGGGCGTCGATGAATTCGTTGCTTTTAAATTCCCTCAGATCGTCCAACCCTTCCCCGATGCCGATATAGCGGATGGGGATGTTGAGGTCCCTGGCGATTCTTATGATAACGCCCCCTTTGGCGGTGCCGTCCAGTTTTGTGATGACGATTCCCGTGACGCCGATTTCATCGTGGAACATCTTTGCCTGGGCTACGGCGTTCTGACCCGTCGTCGCGTCCAGGACGAGTAATATTTCATGGGGGGCGCCGGGAAGTTCCCTTGCCATGATCCGTTTCATCTTTTTCAGCTCCTCCATCAGATTGACCTTGGTGTGGAGCCTGCCCGCCGTATCGATGATGATGACCTCAGCCTTTCCGGATTTGGCCGCGGCAATGGCGTCGAAAGCGATGGCCGAGGGGTCCGAATCGATTTTCTGTTTGATCAGGGGGACATTGACTCGACGGCTCCATATTTCCAGTTGCTCGATTGCCGCGGCCCTGAAGGTGTCTGCCGCTGCCATCATGACAGGCATTCCCTGCTCTTTAAACCGGTGCGCCAGCTTTCCGATGGTGGTTGTTTTCCCTGTTCCGTTGACCCCTATCACCATAATGGTAAAAATCTCGCCGCCGGGGATGCGTAGGGGCGCTTCGTTTTTCATCAGGATATCCATGGCGGTGTCTCTGAGGACTTTTTTGAGCAGTTCCGGTTTATCAAGCTCTTTTCTTTTTACCTGTTCCTTTATCTTTTCAATGAGTTCATGGGTAAAAGAAGGGCCCACGTCGGCCATTATCAGTATCTCCTCCAGTTCATCGTAGAGCTTTTGGTCAATGACCTTCTCTCCAAGGATAATGTCGTCAACGTTTTTAACGAGGAGGTTTCTTGTCTTGGCAAGACCGATCTTCAGCTTTTCAAAGAACCATTTATTCTCAATAGCCATTATTAAACCCTGTTTATGAAATGAGATCGCTATCTCAGGAAATGTCCTTTAACCATTTTTGAGGAAAGTTGTAAAGGCGGGAATAAAGCTTACAGGAAATTAATTGAGGGCGACGGAAACGATGGCGGAAATACCCTGTTTATGCATGGTGATCCCGAAAAGATGTGACGCAACCTCCATGGTTCGCTTGTTATGCGTCACCATGATAATCTGGGAATTTGAGGCTGTATCCCTGACAAGATGATTGAACAGGGATATGTTTGCGTCGTCCAGCGCTGCATCCACCTCGTCGAGGATGAGGAACGGGGCAGGCCGGTACAGCAGGATGGAAAAAATAAGGGCAATGGCGGCCAGGGACTTTTCACCGCCGGAAAGCAGGCTGATACTCTGGGCCCGCTTGCCGGGGATCACGATATCGATGTCCACGCCCGTTTCAAGCAGATCCGATTCATCCGTTAATCTGAGATTTCCCCTTCCGCCTGGGAAGATTCGGGAAAACACTTCCTTGAAGCTTCGGTTAACGGCTTCAAAGGTTTCTGCAAACCGCTTTCTCGATATCTGATTGATTCTCATGATGGTCCGCTGGAGGGCATCCAGAGCGGTGTTGAGGTCCGCAACCTGGCCCGTCAGGAAATCAAAGCGCTCCTTGATTTCTTCATACTCGGTGAGGGCGAGAAGATTCACTTCGCCGAAGTTTTCAATGGATTGCCTGTCGGCGGTAAGCCGTATCGTCATTTGTTCAATGTCCGGTTCATCGAGCTTCTGGAAGGTGGGGGTCAACGTTTCTATATTCACGTAATATTTACCTTCCATGTTTTTCTTTACGCCATCCATCTGGAAGGAAATCTCCCGGTGTTCCATTTCCAGTTCGTTGATTTCCTGCACGATCTGCTCGACCGTTTTCTTTACTTCCCGGATTTCCGCCTCCCCGTTCCGGAGGGAGGTTTCCTTCTCATGCTGCCTGTCCTTTTTGTCCGCCAGGGTATCTTCCAGGGTTCCGTAATCCCTGTACAGGTGTTCCAGAAGAGCCAGTTCCGTATTAATTTCTTTTTCCATTTCCTCGGCCTGAGACTCGCAGGTTGCGATATCCCTGACTTTCCCGTCGATCTCGGAGGATATGCCGGTTATATCCGCATGCAGCCTTTCCATGGTTTTGAGGTTTGCGTTTTTCTTTTCTTCAAGAGAGGTGAGTAGGATCTTTTTCTCCGTGAGATGCTTTTCCTGAGTTTCGAGGTGGTCCTTTAATGCTTCCCATCTCTCCCGTGCGGCGGACGTCTCTTCGTTAATCTTCTTTTCCCTGCTCTCATGAGAGATGATCTCCTGCTTTAAGGAACTGATCTTTTCGACAGCGTCCGCTTCTTCCGACTGGAGGCTTTCACGGCTGAATTCAAGGACATGAATTCGCTGCTCCGTTCGTTCGATTTCATCTTCAACCCTTTCCACGTCCTTTTTTTTGCCGTTGATCTGAAGCTCCATGTCATGGAGGTCCGATCCTAACTGGAGCAACTCATCTTCCCATTGGGCGATCAGGGCTGCCGTTCTTTTTCTCTTTTCTCTGTCTTCTTCGAGCTGCGCCGCCAGTTTATCCACGTCATTATCCAGCTCCGTAATCTCCCGCTTGTTCTGCAGAAGGCTTCTTTCGCCGTTTGCCTTGCTTCCTCCGATCAACACGCCCTGGGGGGTAATGATATCACCCTCAGGGGTGACAAAGGTGCCCCTGAATCCGTTCATTTCCCACAGGGAAATGCCCCGGTGCAGGTTTGGGATCACAAGAACGTCCCCCAGGAGATAGTCGGCGATCTTTTGAAAGTCCTGACGGACGTTTACTAGGTCGATGAGCCTCACCGCTTCTTTGAGATGGTCTGCCGGCTTTGAGTCGATACCGTTGGTTCTCACTTCGAGGGGGACGAAACTCCCCCTGCCCAGGGAATAACTCTTCAGATAATCAATGGCCTTTACGCCGTCCTCCTGGTTTTTGACCACGATATACTGGAGTTTCTCTCCCAGGACGGCCTCAACGGCCGTTTCATACTCCCTTGGAACGTTGATGTGATCGGCCACCAGTCCGATGAAGGTATGGCGGATCTGACTGTCCGTCCCGGCTTTTTTATCGGCCGTCATGATGGACTTAATTCCCTCATTGCACCATGCATAACTTTCCTGGAATTCCTTCAGAGAATTTAACCGGGATGACTTCCTGTCTGAATCTTCCTTTTTTTCCGAGATCGCCTCATCGATCTCTTCCATCTCCATTTTCGCCCGCTCGCATGCGTTTACGGCGACGGTTTTCCTTTCCCGGAGTTCCTCCAGGGAATCTCCATCCGATATCATGCCCGACTGGAGTTCTTCGAGGTCTTGTTGAATCGATGCCAGGCGTTTCCGGAGCTCGTTGATTTCCCTGCTGTCCCGTTCCGTTCTTTTTTGGAGATCTTCGATTCCTTTTTCGAGACCGGCGAGCATGTTTTTTGCCCTTACCTTCGCCGTAACAATGTCGATATATTCGACCTTTTTTTCTTCCATTTCCCGGTTGAGGGCATCCGCCGATTTCTTGAGTTCCTCAACCTTCGTCTGAGACTGTGAGACCGTCTGGCGCACCGCTTCGATTCTGTCATCAGATTCGTCTGCCGTCGTATTGAGGGCGTTTATTTCTGCGGTGACGCTTTCCTGTCTTTTTCCGAGGATCTCAATTTCCGAGAGATTTTTCTGTTTTCTGGCGGACAGGTCTTTTACGCGGCCCTTCGTATACTCGATCTTCTGTTCCTTGATGTTGGTGGTGTTTCTGGTGTCGTAGAGTTTTTCCTGGTATTGCGAGAGCTGTTCCTCATTTTCAAGGAGACCCGCTTTTAAGACCTCGAAGGATGCCTCCAGCCCCGTCAGATTTGTCCTGATTTCTATATCCCTTCTGTCGAGTGCCGTGCGCGATTCCCTTAACGACTCCCTTTTTGCAGACAAGTCCGCACAGGCCTGGAGGGCCAGGGTGATTTCCGCCTCCTTGACCTGTTTTTTCAGGTTCTTGTACTGCTCGGCCCGTTTTGCCTGCCTTGATAGGGCGTTGAGCTGGGTTTTGACTTCCTTGATGATGTCGTTAAGGCGCAGGATGTTTTGCCGCGTTGCCTCCATTTTCCGAGAGGCGGCTTCCTTCCTGCTTTTATATTTGGAAATCCCCGCAGCGTCTTCGATAAACTGCCTTCTTTCTTCAGGCTTTGCCTCGACGAGGCTGGCAACGCTGTTCTGTTCCACGATGGAATACGTCTTGGCGCCGACCCCCGTACCCATGAAAAATTCTCTGACGTCGAGGAGCCTGCAAGGGATCTTGTTGATGACATATTCACTCTCCCCGTCCCGGAAAAGCCGTCTTGAAATCATGACCTCGCTGCACTCTGCATATGCTCCCGGAAACGGTTGGCTGTGATGCTCGAGAACCATGGATACCTCCGCCATGCCCACAGGCGCCGCATCTTCAGCCCCGTTAAAGATGACGTCATCCATCTTTTTCCCCCGGAGCGTCTTGACCCGTTGTTCGCCCATGACCCAGCGGATGGCGTCAACAATGTTGCTTTTGCCGCATCCGTTGGGGCCCACAACGGCAGTAATGCCGTCAGAGAAGTCTAAAACGATCTTGTCTCTGAAGGATTTAAAACCGGTGATTTCCAGCTTTCTCAGTTTCATCGCTTTTTTGCTTTCCGGGGATATTAAATCGTGTGGATTCTAACAAAATAAAAACCCTTTGTAAAGAAAAAATACAACCAAAGGTGTCCGGGGTAATTTTAACCACAAGATATGGTGTCATGGGGACATCGAAAATAGTCCTTTTTCATCATAAACGAACATGTTATCCTGAAAACGATGAAGATTGCAGCTGCAGGCTTCAGCCTGAGCAATCATAGAAACTTGAAATCATTCAAAGCCACGGGAGAAAGAATCATGGACGAGGAGCGGTGGGAAGTGGTCCATACGACATCTGGAATGACCCATGCGAATATCATCGTGGGAAGGCTGGAGACGGAAGGCATTGCCACGCGATTGAAATACGAAGCTGTCGGGGCCATATACGGCATCACCATCGACGGCCTCGGACGGGTGGACGTTCTGGTACCTGAACAATGGCTGGAGCGGGCTCGCGACATCCTTTCCCGGTCTTACGACGAGGCTGATCTGGACTGGGAAGAGGCCTGATCAAAAAATACCGTCCAGTGGGGTGTTGCAGCGGGGGCAGTGAGTCCCTTTCAGGTTGATTCTTTCGATTGAAAATCCGTAACGGTCGATGAGCAGTTCCTTGCAGCGAGAGCAGAAGGTATTTTCCCCTTCGTCTCCGGGGATGTTGCCGCTGTAAACGTATTTCAGGCCGGAGGCCTTTCCGATTTCCGCAGCCCTGTGAATGGAGGCGACCGGGGTAGGGGGGAGGTCGTCCATCTGGTAGCGGGGATGAAACCGGCTGATGTGCCAGGGGGTCTCCGCACCGAGAGAATGAATGAAAGCTGCAATCTGTCTGAGTTCTTCGTCGCTGTCGTTCAGGGTGGGAATCAGGAGGGTGGTGACTTCCACCCAGATGCCCAGCGATTTCATCTTTTTCAGGCTGTCGAGAACGGGCTGGAGTCTGGCGCCGCATTTTTTCCTGTAAAAATCGTCGGTGAAGGCCTTCAAATCCACGTTTGCCGCATGGAGACAGGGCGCCATCTTCTCGATCGCCTCTTCCGTCATGAAGCCATTGGTCACGAAGATGTTTTTCAACCCCTTTTCTTGGGCCATCTTTGCCGTATCATAGGCGAATTCAAAATATATCGTGGGTTCTGTGTAGGTATAGGCGATGGTTTTTGATCCCGTTCTGGCGGCCTTCTCAACCATTTCCTCCGGTGTGGATTCCCGTCCGAAGATGCTTCCTGTCTCCCGTGGCGCCTGGGAGATGTCGTGGTTCTGGCAGAAGGTGCAGCGGAAATTACACCCGACCGTTGCGATGGAGAATGATTTTGAGCCAGGGAGGACATGAAAAAGGGGCTTCTTCTCAATGGGATCCACGTTTTCAGCGATCACCCTGCCGTAAACGAGGCTGTACAGGATTCCCTCCCTGTTTTCTCTTACCCCGCAGATACCACGATCGCCCGGCCCGATCCGGCAACGATGGGCGCAGAGGCTGCAGATTACCTGAGTTCCATCCGTTTTTTCATAAAGCATGGCCTGTCGCATCGTTTTTTCCTCTCACCCCTTCAACCGCCGATGGTGGACATGTCTTTTATACACTTTTTAATATGACCTTCATCACAGGCGAGGTCGTGCCGTATGGGCTTTTTTGCGATGGCCCCGATGATCAGCTTCGCCAGGTGATCGTCGTTGCAGCCGCCCCGCAGGGCGCCCTTCAGGTCGACCTCTTCATCCGAAAGAAGGCATGCCCGGAGATGGCCGTCCGAAGTAAGGCGAAGACGGTTGCATAAGTTACAGAAGTGATGGCTTACGGGGCTGATGAAGCCGATTTCCCCGGCGCCACCGGCGATCCTGTATATCCTTGCAGGACCGTCAAGTCGTTTTCTCTCTCCGTCGACGGGTTCAAGTCTGTAAATTTCACGGATCTTTTCCCTGATGACATCATTGGACAGGTATTTGCTGTCACGATCCAGGTCCGTGCGTCCCAGTGTCATCAACTCGATGAATCTGATCTGGAAAGGTTTGTCCATACTCAATTTTGCAAAATCCAGTATCTCGTCATCATTGAATCCCTTTATAGCCACAATGTTGATCTTGATGGGTGAAAACCCGATCCTGTGAACCTCATCAATGCCCTTAAGAACGGCATTCAGATCCCCGCCTCTTGTAATGCGCTCATATTTTTCAGGATTGAGAGAATCAAGGCTGATGTTGATCCTTTTCACACCGGCTTGAAAGAGCTTCCCCGCAAACTCCGAAAGGAGGGTGCCGTTGGTTGTCAGGCTGATGTCCCTGAGGTCGGGGATGGTTTTCAGGGAGGCAATGAAGTCAACGACGCCACGCCTGACCAGGGGCTCGCCGCCGGTTATTCTGATCTTCCTGATTCCTGTTCCGACAGCCACGTTGACGATGCGCGATATTTCTTCATACCGGAGGATATCGTCGTGGCCGATGTGGGATAGACCCTCTTTGGGCATACAGTACATGCAGCGCAGATTGCAGCGGTCTGTGATTGAAACCCGCAGATAGTTGATGTCCCTGTTATATTGGTCTAACATAGTCCCGAAAAGTCGCTAACCATATTGGATTTATGTCTGAAGCGGCTGATTTTTTAACACACTATGGGGGACATGGCAAGACATTCACGCAGGCTTTGTAATAAGCCCGAATGTTGCGCCGATATATCGATAAATCCTCCTTGACACCCGGTGATTTCTCTATTAAAGACCAACATTCAGTTGTTTTTTCATTGATTATCGGAAGGAGCAGGGCGAGGAGCGCGTTTATGAATAAAATACCCATCACAAAGGCAGGATTTGATAAGTTAAAGAAAGAGCTGGAACATATCAAGACGGTTTCCTTACCTGAAAATATACGAGATATTGAGACGGCAAGGGCGCACGGCGATATTACGGAAAACGCAGAATATGCCGCCGCCAAGGAAAGGCAGTCTTTCATACAGGGCAGGATTCAGGAACTGGAAAACAATCTTGCCACGTCCTATATTGTCAGCCTTGAAGGATTGACGGGAGATAAAATTGTTTTCGGCTCCATGGTCACCATCGAGGATATGAAAACGGGGGACGGCATCACGTACCAGCTCGTCGGCCCCTTTGAATCTGATATCAACAGGAATACAATTTCCGTTACCTCTCCAATCGGCAAAGCGCTGATCGGCAAGAGCGTTGGCGACGAGATCAGGGTGAAAACACCGGGCGGGATGAGGGAATTTGAAGTCGTCGACATCTCCGTGGAAAAGACGGATTCGCAAATGACAGGCGGATAGACAAAAAGAGCCGGGAATCTGAATGGTTGTTTTACCATCGGTTCCCGGCTCTTTAATAAGTTAATAGTATTTTAGCGTTTAGTGCTTCCCTGAGACGTTTATTCTGGTGATGGCTCTGGCCAGGGCGATTCTTGCCAACTCAAATTCCACATCGTCCTTGGATATCTTGGCCAGTTTTCCCTCTGCCGTTTCCTTTGCCCTCTTCGCCCTTTCCGTGTCGATCATATCGGATCGCTCTGCCGTCTCGACAAGCAAGGTGACCTTGCTCCCCGTGACTTCCGCATAGCCCGTGTTCACGGCGTAGAAGGTTTTTTTGTTATCTTTTGTAAAGCTCAACTCGCCTATATCGACGGAGCTGAGAAGCGCTGCATGGCCCCTCAGTACGCCAAACTCACCCTCGCTTCCCGGTATCGTTACCTCTTCGATGTTTCCGCTAAAGGCCATCTTCTCGGGGGTCACAATTTCCAACATCAATTCATCAGCCATGAATAGTCCTCCGGCTTGCTTACTCTTTCAGTTTCTTTGCTGCTTCGACAACCTCGTCTATGCCGCCAACCATGTAAAAGGCCTGCTCAGGCAGATCATCGTGTTTCCCTTCCAGAATTTCCTTGAAGCCTCTCACCGTTTCCGCAACGGTAACAAATTTGCCTTCCCTGCCGGTAAACTGCGCGGCGACAAAGAAGGGCTGGGACAGGAATCTCTGGATTTTTCTTGCCCGGCTCACCGTCACTTTATCGTCTTCGGAGAGCTCATCCATACCCAGAATAGCGATGATGTCCTGGAGATCCCTGTATTTCTGGAGGGTTACCTGCACCAATCTCGCTGTCTGATAGTGTTCCTGGCCGAGAACGATGGGATCCAGAATTCTGGACGTTGAATCCAGAGGATCGACGGCAGGATAGATTCCGAGTTCTGTCAGGGGTCGAGATAAAACGACGGTTCCGTCGAGATGTGCAAAGGTCGTTGCCGGCGCCGGGTCTGTAAGGTCGTCGGCGGGTACGTATACGCATTGGACGGCGGTAATGGATCCTTTGTTGGTGGAGGTGATGCGTTCCTGAAGTTCTCCAAGGTCTGTGGCCAGAGTCGGCTGGTAACCGACCGCCGAGGGCATTCTTCCCAGAAGAGCCGATACCTCTGATCCGGCCTGGGTAAAACGGAATATATTATCGACAAAAAGGAGCACGTCCTGGCCTTCAATGTCCCTGAAGTATTCTGCCGCGGTAAGGGCCGTGAGGGCCACCCTCGACCTTGCTCCGGGAGGTTCCGTCATCTGACCGTAGATCAAAGCGGCCTGCTTGAGAACGCCGGAGTCCTTCATTTCCAGATAAAGGTCATTTCCTTCCCGGGTTCTTTCACCGACGCCGGCAAACACGGAGATGCCTCCATGATGCATGGCGATATTATGAATCATTTCCATCATAACAACGGTTTTTCCGACGCCGGCCCCGCCGAACATCCCCATCTTGCCACCTCTGGGGAAGGGGACGAGGAGGTCGATGACCTTAACGCCCGTTTCCAAAACGTGAACGGATGTATCCTGTTCGAGAAATGATGGCGCTTCACGGTGGATCGGTGAGTAGTTCTGCGCCACAACAGGTCCCAGACCATCGACCGGTTTGCCGATGACGTTCAGAATCCTGCCCAGGCATTCCTTTCCGACGGGCACCATAATCGGGCTGCCTAAATCTTTCGCCTTCATGCCTCTGACAAGACCATCGGTAATGTCCATGGCGATGCATCGGACGACGTTATCACCCAAGTGCTGGGCAACCTCGACAATCAAATTGTCTTCCTCGCTATTGATTGTGGGGTTGGTGATGGCGATGGCGTTAAGGATATTGGGAAGATTTCCATCTTCAAACGCCACATCGACTACGGGGCCTATTACCTGTACAATCTTTCCTATATTCATACCTGTCTCCTTCTATTCTGCTTAGTGGTCAGAGGTCGGGGTGTTAACCCTTTGCCAAGTCTTTGATAGCCGGACCACTGACGACTGATTTTTGCTTCCGTATGGTTCATCCCTTTGCCAGGGCTTCTGTACCGCCTACAATGTCCATCAGTTCGGCGGTAATCGCCGACTGCCTGGCCTTGTTGTATATCAGGCTAAGGCTCTGAATCATTTCGTCGCAGTTTTTCGTTGCGTTGTCCATCGCCACCATTCTTGCCCCGTTCTCTCCGGCGGCTGTTTCAAGAAGCGCCCTGAAGACCAGGATATGAACATACATGGGAAGAAGTTTTTCCAGCAAGACTTCGTCGGAAGGTTCGTAAATATAATCAATTCTTTTTTCGGGATCGGTTTCTTCATCCTTTCCGATGGAAGGCAACGGGAACAATCTTATGACGGTCGGTCTCTGCGACGAGAGACTGCGAAAATGATTATAAACGAGGTACAGTTCATCATACTCCTGATTGATAAATGGAGGGATAATGTCATTCGTTATGTTGACTGAAAGGGTGATGTCAAATTTCCCGAAGACATCCGACCACTGGCTGAGTATCTGGCTTTTTTTCCTGAAATAATCCCTTGATTTTCTGCCGACCGTGATCAGACCTACCTCTTTGCCCTCAGAGGCTTTTTCCCTCATGAATCTCTCTGTCGCCTTGATGAGATTGGTGTTGAATCCACCGCAAAGCCCCCTGTCCGAGGTCATACAGATCACCCGGATTCTTTTCGGATCCCTCACCGCAAGGAGCGGGTGTGTATCGGCATCCACGCGGAGGGCCAGGCTGCTCAGTACTTCCATGAATTTACCCGCATAGGGGCGGAAATTCTCCATTCTGAGCTGGGCGGATTTAAATTTCGAAGCGGCAACCATATTCATGGCTTTGGTAATCTGCTTCGTTTTCTTTACGCCGGTAATTTTCCTTTTAATGTCCTTTAGTGCGGCCATTAAAAAATTCTCCCTTTTCCTAATCTAAATATCAGACATCTGATGATGGTTTCGTTTAAATTCAATCCTTTCAGGAGACAAAGACGGAATCAAACTCGGTGATGACATCTTTCAGCTTTTTCTCCAAATCCGGACTGATGATCTTTTTCTCATCAATTTCCTTCATGACGTCGGGATATTTGGTTTCGACGAAACTCAGAAGCTGGGGTTCATATTCCTTCAACTTATCGAGTTCATATTTATCGAGGTAACCTCTCGTTCCCGCGAACAGGATCATGACCTGCTTTGACAAAGACATGGGCTGGAACTGGGGTTGCTTCAGGATTTCCACCAGTCGAATACCCCGGTCCAACTGAGACTGTGTTGCCTTGTCCAGATCGCTTCCAAACTGGGCAAAAGCGGCCAGCTCTCTGTACTGGGCGAGGTCCAGTTTCAATGTTCCGGCGACCTGCTTCATGGCTTTAACCTGGGCGGCGCCGCCAACTCTCGAAACCGACAATCCGACGTTGATGGCCGGACGAATACCGGAGAAGAACAAGCTCGGCTCGAGGTACACCTGGCCGTCTGTGATGGAAATCACGTTTGTCGGGATATAGGCGGACACGTCGCCTGCCTGGGTTTCAATGATCGGAAGGGCGGTAAGAGATCCTCCTCCGAGTTCAACACTCACCCGGGCGGCCCTCTCCAGCAACCTGGAGTGGTTATAGAAAATGTCACCGGGGAAAGCTTCTCGTCCGGGGGGCCTTCTCAGAAGCAGAGAAATCTGCCTGTACGCCACGGCCTGCTTGGAAAGGTCATCGTAGATAATGAGGGCGTCCTGCCCCTTGTCCCGGAAGTATTCGCCGATACTGCATCCGGCGTAAGCGGCCACGTACTGAAGGGTTGCCGGATCACTTGCGCACGCCGAAACAACGCACGTGTATGACATGGCGCCGTGTTTTCTCAGATTTTCCACAACCTGGGCCACCGTCGATTTTTTCTGGCCGATGGCTACGTAAATACACTTGATGCCCGTATCCTTCTGCCTGATAATGGAATCGACACAGATGGCCGTTTTGCCGAGCTGTCTGTCGCCGATGATAAGCTCACGCTGCCCTCTCCCGATGGGAGTCATGGCGTCAATGGCCTTGATGCCCGTGTACATGGGGGTGTTCACCGGCTGGCGCTGAATAACGCCCGGGGCGATCATCTCTATTCTCCGGAACTCTGATGTTTCGATGGGACCCTTTCCGTCAATGGGTGCACCGGTTCCGTCAATAACGCGGCCAAACAAAGCCTCTCCCACGGGAACCTGGGCAATCCTGCCCGTTCTTTTTACGATATCCCCTTCTTTAATATGGGTCACTTCGCCCAGAACGGCGACACCCACATTGTCGGTTTCCAGGTTAAGCACCATACCCAGTATTCCGCCGGGAAACTCCAGCAATTCCATGGCCATTGCATTCTCAACGCCATAAACCCTGGCTATTCCATCTCCCACCGATAAGACTGTTCCGACTTCACTGATGTCCAGCTTCTTCTCATAGTCCTTGATTTGTTTGGAGATGATTTCACTGATTTCCTCTGCCCTGATTCTCTCCATGCTCTATATTTCCTCCCCTAAGAGATTCCTTATGTTACGCAATTGAGTTTTTATGCTTCCGTCGTAAAGCGTATCCCCAACGCCGACGACGATACCGCCCAATAATGAGGCATCTTCCGATATCGCCATTTCAACCTTTTTACCCGTCATTTCTTCCAGGCGTTCCTGGAGCTTTCCCGACAATTCGGCGGATAACGGAAAAGCTGTCCTGACATTCACCCGTGTCCGTTTCAGTGTATCATCCATGAGCTGCCGGTAAGCATTTTCTATTTCAGGAAGGATGCCGATTCTTCTCTTATCTACCAGCAGTTTCAAAAAATTGGCCGTTGTTGTCGAAATATTGATCTTCTGCAGCATTGATTTCACAACGGCTTTTTTTTCGTCCCGATCAAAAACAGGATTTAAAAATAATTCCTTCAAATTTTTGTTATCTTCGAGAATGGAAGAAAAAATAGTCAATTCACCGTAGTAGCTTTCATATTTTTGATCTTCTCTGGCAATCTCAAAGAATGCCCGGGCATAGCGCTTTGCAATATTGCTGCTTCTCAATGTTTTTTCACCACCTTGTCTAAATAGTCTTTCACCATGTATTGGTGATGTTCCGGGGTTATATTCTTCTTCAGGATCTCTTCGGCCATCTGTACGGAAAGCTGGACAGCCTCTAACCTTAATTCACTGACGGCCGCCTTGAATTCCTGTTCTATCCTCATCTTCGCATCTTCTTTTATCTTTTCCGCCGTCTTCCTGGCGTCTTCGATGATCTTTTCCTTTTCAACCAGACCCTGGGCTTTTATCGTTTCAATGATGTTGTTCATTTCATCTGTAGCTTTGTCCAGCCTCCCCGAGTACTCCTTGAATTTTCTTTGCGCCTCTTCCTTCTCGGCAATGGCTTCTGCAAGGGCGGTCTTGATATTTTCACGACGCCCGGCGAAAAACGCTTTGGCCTTTTTTGCGACAGCCCAGTAAAGAAATCCGACCAGTATGGCAAAATTGAACACCCTCCAGCCGAAATCTTTCCACATGGCCTTGGCGTCCCCTTCTCCTCCGCCTCCCGATGCATACGCCGCCACGGAGGTTAGAAGGATGGGCAGGATTGCTAACATAAGAGAACACAGGGACCGTCTTAAACGATTCTCCGAAAACCACCCGTTCATTGGATACTCCTTCCCAACAGCTTTTCGGCAATGTCTAAAGACATCTTCCGCGATTGATCAGCCAGAATACGTCTGGCTTCAATGACTTCCTTGTTTATTTCTTCATTAAACTGTTCCATCATTCCAGGGATCTCACCCCTTGCGGCGTCGATGATGCTTTTTGCCTGGTCAGACCCTTCCTTCAGGATATCATTTTTCTTGTTCAATGCATCCATCTTTGCCAGGCGAACCTTCTCCTCGTAGGCCGCCATCCTCTCTTCAATCGTCAGATTGATACCCCTGATCTCGTCTTCCGTATCCTGAAACTGTTTTTTCCGTTTGTCCATGATCCCCAAAATCGGTTTGTAAAGGAGCAGGTTCAATATGAAGATCAGGAGAAGAAAATTAATCATCTGAATCAAAATGGTAGAATCAAGACTGACCACTGTCGTACCTCACGTATGAATTTTAATTCAAAAAAACCGAGTGAGGAAATAAATTCCCCGTACCCGGTGACCTCGTTAATGATTTTTATATTCCAGAAAGCTTATCGTTTTGATATTGCTAAGGAAAATTTTCTGTTGTTTCCCGTTACGATCTACGAACACCCAAAAACCTCTAAATGTTTATATTCAAAAAATTGCGGCTTTCTAAACATAACTCTGAGCTAATGTCAAGCACTTTTTGGCCAAAATTTTAACCGCCTTATCCAGGTATCATGTATAGGTATTATGAATCACTATTGTTTTCGTGTATTTTTTCGAAATTTTCATCACCCATCCGGGAATTTCCTTCAAAGACAGCCCCTTCTTTAATCATAAGACAGGGGGTTTTTATGTTTCCCA
>JAPLJQ010000451.1 GCA_026388495.1 Deltaproteobacteria bacterium
AGATATCTTGATACCACCTTAAATTTATTAAGATTTCTCGCTTTGCTCGAAATGACAATATTGTAAAAGTATTACGGTAACACTACAGTAGCTTAATCTTGTACGTATTTACCAACCCACTGACCTTGTCCGCCTCAACCTTCGGATTTTCAAGACGTTTAGACAGTTTTTTATGCCCGGCATTTTCAGGATATGATCCTTAGACGCTTCTTGCTTAAATCCTGACCTTCATCAAGCAAAGCAAAATCAAGAGCATTTTGTGAGGAAAGAGATGATCTTGACAATTCGAAGACAATGCGGTTATATATCTTGATTATGACGATATTTCCATAGAGGTATTCGTTTAATAGTACAATAAATCCGACAGTTGGAAATATTGTATGACTGAGAAAGCAAATGTTGGCACATTCGAACAACATGTTTTGATACAGGAGAGGGATATGACGGATCAGGAACGCACAGAAGAACCCTTGCAAGAGAGTGGAGAGCGTTATCGCAGTATCATCGAGGATCAAACGGAACTTATCTGTCGCTTCCGGCCCGATTATACGCTTACTTTCGTCAACACAGCGTATTGCCGTTTTTTCAAGAAGAAGAAAGAAGAACTCATTGGGTTCAATTTCATGAATCTTATTCCTGACGGAGATCGACAGAAAGTAGGAGACCAGATTTCTTCCCTGACGAAAGAACGGCCGGTATTGACACAGGAGCATCAGGTGTTTCTGCCGAACGGTGAAATCGGCTTCCAGCAGTGGACAAGCCGGGTCATATTGAATGGAAAGGGGGACATTGAAGAATTTCAGGCGGTGGGGCGCGACATTACCGACCGGAAGCGGATGGAGGAAGCCCTGAAAAGGGCGAATGATGACCTGGAACGGCTGGTGGAAAGTCGTACAACCAGACTCTTAAAAAGAAACAGGCAGTTGTTGAAAGAGATCGAAGAGCGGAAGAAGACGGAAGAAGCGCTCCGCGCGTCCGAGGATAAGTATAGAAGCGTCGTAGATCATATCGGCATCGGCATATCTCTGATCAGTCCTGACATGGAGATACTAACCCTTAACAACCAGATAAAGAAATGGTTTCCCGATATCGATGTTTCAAAAAAACCCATCTGCTATAAAACTTTTAATAACCCGCCGAGAGAAACGGCATGTTCCTATTGTCCGACAACAAAGACATTGCAGGATGGACAGGTACATGAATCCATTACTGAAACACCTGCAGGCAATGAAATAAGACATTACAGGATTATTGCATCTCCGATAAAAGACAAAAATGGCAGGGTCCTGTCTGCCATCGAGATGGTGGATGATATTACCGAGAAAATCAAGGTTCAGGAAAGCCTTCAGGAATCGGAAGCCAAATACCGTAATTTGATAGAAAACATCAACGATGTCATCTTTTCCGTGGATACCCGGAAATGTATCACCTACATCAGCCCCGCCGTAGAGCGGTTTCTCCGATACACGGTGAACGAAATCATGGGGGTTCCTTTCACCCGTTTTGTGCACCCCGATGATCTGCCCGCGTTGCTGTCCAGGTTCGAGAAAACCCTGTCCGGCGATTTACAGCCACATGAATTCCGGGTGTTTGCAAAAGACGGCACGATATTTTATGTACGCACGTCCAGCCGCCCGTTATTGGAGGATGGTCGTCCGGTTGGTCTCACCGGCGTTATGACCGATATCAGTGAATTCAAACGGGCTGAGGAGGCGCTGCGCGAGAGCGAGGGAAGGTTCCGGACCCTTTTCGAGTCTGCCAACGATGCTATTTTCTTGGTGGATCAGAATAGCTTTATTGACTGCAACCCAAAGACACTGGAGATGTTTGGTTGTACCAGGGAACAAATCATCGGGCAGACTCCTTACCGGTTCTCTCCGGAAGTTCAGCCTGATGGAAGAAACTACCTGGAGAAAGCACAGGAGAAGATAAACGCAGCACTTAAAGGTCAGTCTCAGTTCTTTGAATGGAAGCACAGTCGTTACGATGGGACTCTTTTTGATGCAGAGGTCGGCTTGAACGCCTTCAGCATGGAGGGTAAATGCTACCTTCAGGGTATTGTTCGCGGCATCACCGAGCGCAAGCAGGCGGAGGAGGCTCTGCACCTGTCGGAAAAGAACTTCCGCCGTTCTCTGGAAGACTCGCCGCTGGGTGTACGCATCGTGACCATAGAAGGTGAGAACGTTTATGCCAACCGGGCGATTCTGGATTTTTATGGCTACGACAGCGTTGAGGAACTCAGAACGACACCCGTTAAGAAGCGC
>JAPLJQ010000372.1 GCA_026388495.1 Deltaproteobacteria bacterium
GTGCTACTTATATCGGCAGCCCTGGAGAGAATCTTTAGTGAACCGGAAATTGAATGATGCCAACCTACTTTCCCCTTGATTTATCCTACCGATGCCGATAGTGTTTTTCAGAAGGATGATGTATTCCATGTTTGCAGAACTGTTGACCATATTTTTTTCGTCATTCATCATTGCCTTCTCAGGGGCCATGATGCCGGGGCCGTTGCTGACGGCAACCGTCAGTGAAAGTTCAAAACGGGGTTTCCGTGCCGGCCCGCTGCTCATTGTTGGTCACGGCATCCTGGAGATGGGGTTGGTGGTCTTGCTGTTGCTGGGGGTGGCTCCCTATCTTCAGCGTGAAGGGGTTTTCGCCGTCATTGCGATCGCTGGTGGTGCAATCCTGCTTTCGATGGCTTTTGGAATGCTTCGTACTCTTCCGACCCTGAGCCTTTCTTTAGATGCGGGAAAAACAGGCGGCAACTCTCTGATTGTCAGCGGCATTCTCCTGAGCCTGGCCAACCCATACTGGATTATCTGGTGGGCGACCATCGGTTTTGGTTACATCCTGCACAGCCGGCAGTTTGCGATGTGGGGGATTATTTTCTTCTTTACCGGGCATATACTGGCCGATCTGGTCTGGTATTCGGCGGTCGCTGCGGCGGTGGGGAAGGGCAGGCATCTTTTTACCGACGGCATCTACCGGGGGATCATGGGAACATGTGCCGTGTTTCTGGTAGTTTTCGCGTGCTATTTTTTCTACGCCGGTTTACAGAAAGTCGTTTTATAACGGGATCTCGACGGGGATGACAATATTCAGAACTAAAGGTCTTACAACCTGAGAAATGCTGAACACGGAGATTGCAGGAGTTTATATATGACGAAGATGACCAAAAAATCCGATCTCGACGGTTTGACTCTCCTCGGCAGGGATTCCACACCCTTAAAGAAGCTGGAGGTTTTTCCCAATCACCATCCTGACAGGGACTACACCGTCACCCTCGCAACTGAGGAATTCACTTGCGTCTGTCCTTCCACGGGACAGCCTGATTTTGCCAGGTTGACCATTCAGTATATTCCGGACAAATCCATTCTCGAATCGAAATCCCTGAAACTTTACCTGTGGTCTTTCCGAGAAGAGGGCGTCTTTCATGAGCATGTGACGAACGTCATTTTAGACGATCTGGTAGCGGTTCTGAAGCCACGGTGGTGCAAGGTAACAGCGGTATTCGCCGTTCGCGGGGGGATTTCCATTACTGTCGATGCGGAGTTTAAAAAATAACGAAGATGAAAATGTACAGGTATCGCTGGCTGCCCGCCATCACTGCTGTTTTTGTAACCAGTTTGATTGTTTCCAATATTATCGCGGTAAAGTTGTTTTCCGCAGGTCCCGTATTTCTCACCGTAGGGATTATCATTTTTCCCATTTCCTATATCTTTGGCGACGTTCTTACGGAGGTGTACGGCTATGCCCGTGCCCGTCAGGTGATCTGGATCGGATTTTTCTGTAATCTCATGGCTGTCATGGCGATCTGGATCAGCATTCAATTGCCTCCGGCCCCTTTCTGGAGTGCCGGTGTCTTTGGATCTCCCGAAGCCTCTCAACAGGCTTACGAGGCAATATTGGGGTTTGCACCCAGACTGCTGATGGCGTCGTTTGTAGCTTACCTGTTTGGAGAGTTTCTCAACTCTTATGTCCTCGCCAGGATGAAAATAGCGACAAACGGGCGATATCTGTGGATGAGAACGATCGGCTCAACCCTTGTCGGACAGCTTGCAGATTCTGGCATATTTGTCATTCTGGCGTTTTTTGGTACAATCCCTCTTCAGGAGCTCTGGAAGTTGATCGTTTTCCAGTGGCTGATAAAGTCTGCCTATGAAGCGGCGGTAACACCGTTAACCTATCTGGTAGTCGGCTATTTGAAGCGTGCAGAGAATGAAGATCATTACGACCGCAGAACAAATTTCAATCCCCTCGCATGGGAAGATTTAAGTAAATGAATGTCCTGCAGGAAGATCGGCTTTCATGGTAATGCTTAAGTCTGATCTTGATCAAATTCGGATAATGCAGGCCTTTCGTTCACCTACAACTACACAGAATTAATGCGCAAAAAGCTTATCGATTACCAACGAAAACATGCAATAGTAACTTCCCGAATTCCACGGCCCGTTTCTTATGGCAGGAGGGCCGAAATTCTTCCGATCAATTGAAACGGTACCCCTTCTCCTTAAAAAGCCTCAGGCAGGCAGCCACGACATTTGGGTCGTACTGGGAGCCGCTATTGGCAGATATTTCTTCCAGAGCCTCATTTAAAGGAACGGCATTCCGGTAGCTCCTGTGGGTAGTCAGATCCTCAAGAGCATGGGCAACAGCCAGGATCCTGGCTTCGATGAGAATGGCTTCTCCCTTGATCCCCCTGGGGAAACCCGAACCGTCATAACACTCCCTATGCTGGAGGATGATATAGGCCAGCGGCCAGATACATTCGATCTTTTTCAAGGTGTCATAAGCGGCCTCGGGATAAGTCTGATACATGGTTAGCTTGACGCCTTCCAGTCGACCGGCTTCCTGAAGAATATCAGCGGGTATATTGACCATGCCGATGTCATAGATGGCCGAGGCCAGTTCGATCCCCTCCACTTGAAAATCGGTCAACCCCAGTTCCCGGGCAATGGCTACCGCCAATCTCGATACCCGCTCATGATGGCCTTCGGTATAGGGACCCCTCAGTTCGATCGTCTCCGCGATCGCCTCGATCATACCCTTCATGGACTTATATATCCTGGCATGGTTCTTCAGTAGATTAAGCTCTATACCTTTCCTGTGCAGGGCCAATTCGATGGTAATCTGCAACTGCTTTTTTTCTACCGGCTTCAGGATGTACCCGGAAGGACCGGTGAGCGTTGCCCGCCCGAATGTCTTGTCGTCGGCATAAGAGGTCAGGTAGACCACCGGAGTGCTGGAGAGCGCCGCTATCTTTTCTGCCGCTTGTATACCATCCATTTTCCCGGCCAAAACAATGTCCATCAGCACCAGGTCAGGATGGACCTCCCGGAGCTTGTCCACGGCTTCCTCACCGGAGTATGCGGTTGCGACCACATCATAGCCCAGATCGGTCAGCTGCCGGGCAAGGTCCCGGGCAACGATCCTCTCGTCCTCAACAACCATGATTTTCTTCTTTTCCATTTGTCTACCCCCGGGCAACGATCCTCTCGTCCTCAACAACCATGATTTTCTTCTTTTCCATTTGTCTACCCTTCCTTGATTACTGCGGGAAATGTGATCGTGAATGTAGTCCCTCCATCGACCTGCAGATCGATGGTGCCATTGATTTGTCCCACCAGGAGATTCACCAGATCCAATCCCAGGGATCGGGGATTCTGGAAATCAACCGACCCAAGAAAGCCGATTCCGTTATCCCGAACCGTAAGCACGAACTGGTCTCCTGCCGTTGTCATGCTGATATTGATTTCTCCCCCTCTTCCTTCCGGAAAGGCATGCTTTAAGGCATTGGAAACCAGTTCGTTCAGAATCAGCCCGCAGGGAATCGACGTTTCTATGGTCAGGGATACATCGGCGACATCCACGTGAACCTCTATGGGAGAATCTGCACTCCCGTAAGACTGTTGTAGACGACCGGCCAGATCCCTGATGAAGCCGCCGAAATTAACCCTGGCCAGATCCGCAGACTGATATAGCTGGGTATGAATCATAGCCATAGTCTTCACCCGGTCCTGGCTTTCCTGAAAGATCTTCCGGGATTGCTCATCCTGGACATAACTGGACTGAAGACCGAGCAGGCTCGAAATCACCTGCATGTTGTTCTTCAC
>JAPLJQ010000358.1 GCA_026388495.1 Deltaproteobacteria bacterium
ACTCTGGGATAAAGCCGGCGGCAAATACAGTTTTGAGTGGCTTCTCGCTAAGCTATTGTCTATGCATAGACAAGGAACAGCTTCCTAACAGGCTATTGAAAAAGGCCCATCTGCTGCGTTGCGCTGCAAGGCTCGTCAATCGACATACTTCTATGTATGCCTCTTTCCTCGTCTTTTGCGCGCCTTGCACTTGGGCCTTTTTGAACAGCCTGTCCAAAACCGGGTTTTTCAACAGCTTCCTGATCTCCAGGAGAGCAGGCCAAAGAGATCATTTACCCGGGATTGGTATTGCTTAATCCCCTTGGTCTTTGGGCCGGGCTTCTCATTCGTAGAAAACGTCCAAGATTGCGCTCCAGTCGTCCGACAAACCTACTATCTCCAAGAAGTTTTCCCGTCCGTTCATGACGAGACACTTTCTCAAGTACCGCTCTATCGGTGCGTGGCAAACACAGTAATGGGAGGAACAAAAAAAGCGTTCCGCCGCTGGGGACGAAACGCTTTTTTGCTGATGACTGATCAAAAAATTGAAAAGCTATTTCTTTTCTTTCTTCGCAGGCTTGGCTGCCTTCTTGGCTGCTTCGGGCTTTGCAGGGGCGGTGGCCAGTTCCTTGAAAGCGGCGTCCCACTTGTCAAGGATGGACTTCAGCTCACCGGATTTCACCTTGGCGCCGGCCGGGTCAGTGGCGATCATGTCTTTTGTCGCCTTCAGACCGTCCACAAAGGTTTTGGTGTCAGCAGCCCAGGCGTCCTTCTGGTCCTTCATCTTCTTCTCGACATTCTTAGCGGAGGCTTCGAGGTTCTTCCAGCCTTCTTCCAAGCTGGCCACGGCAGCGTTCACTTCATCGGTCATGGTCTTCTTCCCCGCTGCGCTAGCGCCGGCAGCCTTCTCAAAAGCGGCCTTGGCACTGACATAGCCCTGTTTGGCTTCCTCGTACTTCTTCGCGCTCATCTGAGCTTCTGAGGTATCCCAGAGAGTCTTGGCAGCTTTTAAATCGGTGGTGGCATACTTGTCAGCGCCTGCAGCCACGGCGGTGTCCATAGCGGCCTTGGCAGCCGACTTTTCAGCCTCGGGTGGTTTTGCACAGCCGATGAACACCAGGACCAACGCAAGAACCATCATAAACGATACTGAATACTTGAAATGCTTCATAACTTTTTCATCCTCCTCATTTAAATGATTGTATGGCTTATAACTAAAAAGCTGCTTTAAAGCTGCTTTTTTTTATACCTTTTTCAGTGGTTGTCAAGGTATTATTAGATCACACCCGTTTCTTCGAGCACAGCCTGCAGGGCAGAAATACAGGCCTCGTCCCATCTTATTCCTGCGTGTTCCCTAATCTTCCCGATCGCGGCCGCCGGGGATATTCCTTTCTGATAAGGTCGGTCTGTGGTCATGGCGTCGTAGCTATCCGCAACCGCCACAATTCTTGCGCCCAGAGGGATATCTTTGGCCTTGAGTTTGCGGGGATAGCCCTTTCCATCCAGGCGTTCATGGTGGGAATGGACGTATTCGCGAGAGGTTCCGAGGAAATCCATGTCTTTGAGTATGTCCGCTCCCAGTCCGGGGTGTCTGACGATTTCCTTGACCATATCGGGGGGATTTCGACCTTCGTGGGCCTGGAAGAGAAGGTCGGAGAAACCGATCTTGCCGATGTCGTGAAGTATCCCTCCAAGACGGACAGACTCCTTCGTCTCTTCATCCAGTCCCATGTGGCTGGCCATGCGGCCGGCCAGTTCCCCAACCCTGGCAGTGTGTCCCTCGGTATAGGCATCTCTTGCGGCGAGCGCATGGGCCATGGCCGAGACGGTCTTGATCGTGTTTTCCTTGATCATGTGGTTTAGTTCTCGGAGTCTTTCCACCATCATCTCTAACTCGTATTCCCTTGCCTCGACCTTCACCATCATCATTCCCATGGCCTCTGCAATGTTCCTCACAGGCTCCGGATTGTCCTCCGTGGTAAGGGACATGACATCGTTGGAATAGTTCCCCCTCGCGATTTCTTCAATAATCTCGATCAATCGTTTGACTGGATACAACATACTGCGATCCCCCAACTCCCGCTTTGGCCATTGATTCGTATAGCATGTTTGGTGTCTTGATCGTACGGCCGAGCAGCTGCCCATAGCCGTCCATGTTTAGCGGCGACACCTGATGCGCTGTTCGGATAGTCACAGAATTCATAAGCCGAAAATGTATTTGGTAAACTTTCTGCGGCATGAAGTCCTCTAATGGGTGAGATCATGTTCAGGCAGGTTATGCAGTTGCCGGACATATGAGCTCAGCGTCTCGGGCAGGTACCTTCCCCACAACTTGATCGGTACCTGGTCAATCTCTATCCTGGAGCTGAATCCCACCGCGAACAGGGATTCAACAAGGAACTCGACGTTCATGGGAATATAGCCTCTGTAGTTTCTATTATCCCTCTGGGCGAGTATCCTCTCCTCATGGATGCTGTTGCCGAGTTCGGATTCAACCATGTCAGGAAATGTGGAGAGGATTACCTCTATGTTTATCTTCGGCTCCACATCGACCAGGAAGAGTTCCAATCCCTTTTTTAGGTCCACTTCAGTGATTCCCCGGTTCAGGTACCGTTCCCAGGCCCTACTCTCCAGATATCGTTGACAGACATATTCAGTATCCCAGGCGACCTCAAGGATCAGCTTTGTGGCCTGATACTTGCCACTGGAGTCCGCCCGTACAACAATCCTAATGTCCGGGGTCTGCATCAAGGCATTTTCAATCTGCTGCAGTTCATCGCTCTCTGCCACGATCTTTATTGCACCCACATCATGTATCGTTGAAGCGGCCCTGTCAAACCTCATACTGCCGTCTCTAAAGCTCCCGGCGATG
>JAPLJQ010000361.1 GCA_026388495.1 Deltaproteobacteria bacterium
CCCGTTTCTTTGACCTATATGGAGGGACGGTGGATCGCGGTGGCGCTGTTCACAAATACCCGGACATAGAAGAGATGAGGCGCCATATCTTCTCCGTAAGCATCTCCGATGAGGACACCAGAAAAACCATAAAGCGGATTTATGACCGTTACGGCGTTCTCCTGGAACCCCACGGCGCCGTGGGGTGGAGAGGCCTCGAAATCTATCTTGAGCAGTTCGGAGATTTTCCCCTGTGCGTATCCCTTGAAACGGCGCATCCGGCCAAGTTTCCCAATGAAATCGAAGCTCTTTTGGACATTGTTCCTGATCTTCCTCAGAGCATGAAAGATCTTGACCGGAGAACGGGAGAACCCGTCGTGCTCTCCGGCAGCTATGATGAATTCAGGAACTATTTGTGCGGCCATCTGAAAACAACGAGTTCGTAAAAAAGCGTCCACCTTGTCATTCCCGCGTAGGCGGGAATCCATAACATGCTTAAATAACTGGATTCTCGCTTTCGCGGGAAAGACAAAAACGGGCCATAATTGGCTATTTACGAACTCATCAAGAGTAACAAAGGGAGGCTTCCCTATGAACAGGTCGAACGTTTCTCCCCTTAAAACGCTTATGGTGGCGGTCATTGTTTTATCCATGTTTCCGTCATGCGCCACCAAAATGTCCATTGAGCAGGCAAAGCAGGTGTCCGTCTCCATGGCGGATGTCCCGACCTTCGTCCCGCCGCCGCGACGTATCGATGATATTTTAGAGATTCTTAATCAGCCGGGACAATTCGACAAATCCATCACGGAAAAATTCAGAGCCCGAGCCGACGCCGCCGCTCCTGAAAATGCGGACGGCAAGTTCTTCCACGACAGGGGATTTGCGGCCGCAGAACTCGGCCGCCCCTTGCAGGCGCTGGAGGATTATCGCGAGGCCCTGCGTCGTATGGAGCGGGCAGAAATTCATAACCCAAACCTGATGCGCCATCTTGCCACAAGGGAAAGGGGGCTTGGCAATTTTAATCGTGCAGTGAAACTACTCGAAGAAAGTCTCAGCTTTTCTGAACACCCATCAACTTACGGAAGACTTGTGGAAACCTATATTCAAATGGGCGACCTGGGAAAAGCCGCTCAGACGTTAAAACAAGGAAGTCTGTTTTGCGCCACATCGCCAAACCGGCGCAACGCGAGGTTTGTTTTACAGTGCGACATTGAAACAGCGGCAATGGAGGCTTTCCTCCTGGAAGCGCAGGCAAAATATGCTGAGGCTGAGAAGCCCTTTCGTCAGCATCTTACACTCCTGCAAACAGTGAAAGATGAACATCCGGGGCAGCTTATTAATGCAAGGCTGCAATTGGCGGATAACCTTCTCAAGCAGGAACGTCTCATCGAAGCGGAAATCGAAGCGCGTCAGGCGCTGAAAGACTCCCTGGGACATGCCGGAAAGGATTCTCTCATGACGGCAGGGATAACGGCGAAAATCGCCGACATCCTGAGGGCACAGGGGCGCCTCACCGAGGCGGACAAGCTGGCGTCAACGGCGGTCCGCATTCTCGAATCTGCCGGAATTCCGGATGATTCGAACAAGATGGGCGGTGCAAGGATGTTGCTCGGCAGCATCATGGCAACAAAGGGCGATTACGCCGGCGCCATGGAACAATTTACCCTTGCCACGGAAGGGGTGAATGAAAATCAGTACCTCTATAAGAAGAGGTTCCTGGGTAATCCAAATTACATCCTTGCCCTTGTCATGACAGGTCAACCTGAAAAAGCCATCAAAATAACGACCAGAAGTTATGAAACGGCAAAACAGAAATTCGGTGAAAAGCACTACATAACTGCTCAAAGACTGGCGCTTCGCGGAATGGCCCACCACCGGATGAAAAACAATAAAGATGCCTTTTACGACCTCTCTACAGCGACAGAAATTCTCATCGGTTATCAGACGGAAAAAGGGGATTACTCGAAAACCATGCGTTTGAGGATCGTCCTGGATGATTATATCAATCTTTTAGGTGAAATCCACAACACGCCGCTGGAAAAAGAACTGGGGATGGATGCCGCCTCAACAGCTTTCAGGATTGCGGAGGCGTCGAGAAGCCGCACCGTCCAGGGCGCCGTTGTCGCCAGCAGCGCCCGGGCTGCGGAAACAAATCCCGAGCTGAACGATCTGATGAGGAAAGAACAGGATGCCCTGAAGCAGATTGACGTTCTGGAAACGGCCATTATTGACCTTCTTGCCGCCCCGTCGGAACAGCAGCGGCCGGAGATGATCAAAGACCTTCGTACGAAGATCGAAAGCCTGCTCCGGGCCCACGATTCACTTCTTGATGAGATCAAAAAACGTTCTCCCCGCTATGCGGAAATTGTGAATCCCCCACCCTCCACCCCCGAGTTCGTCCAAAAATATTTACACCCTGATGAATCCTTAATCAGCATCCACACCTCGGAGGATCATTCCTATGTATGGGCCATCCCATATCGGGGGAATGTGACGTTCGCTTCCGTTCCCTTCGGAAAGAAAGAAATCATGGGGATCGTTAAGAATCTGCGCAAGTCCCTTGATCCAAAGCCTCAGACCTTCGGAGATATCCCGGAATTTGATGTCGCCCTGGCGCATGAACTCTATGCAAGGCTAATCAAACCCGCCGAGGAAGGGTGGAAGGATGCACGGGATCTCCTTTTTGTCGTCGATGCCCCCTTAAACCTCCTGCCGCTATCCGTCCTCCCGACGGCGCCGGTCAAGTTAGATGCGCGGAAGGGAGAATTGTTCGCTTTTTACCGGCAGGTTCCCTGGCTGATCCGAAAGGCATCCATTACCATGTTACCATCCGTATCCTCCCTCATTCCCCTGAGGACTTATGCCGCCGGAGAAAAAACGCGAAAGTCATTTATCGGTTTCGGCGATCCCGTTTTCAGACCTGATCAGCTTGCCAGGTTAAAAACGGAAATGCCGGTAGATGGCAGAAGCCACGGCACAAATATCAAGGTAAGGGGTATTCGTTTAACGGCCAAAGGCGATCTTGATGACGGGAAGATTGTTTCCACCCATCTGGAAAATCTCAACCGCCTGCCCGATACGGCGGAAGAAATTGAAACCATTGCCAGGGTACTGGGAGCCGATCCAGAGCGGGATGTTTTTCTCAGGGAAAAGTCATCCAAGCGCGTGGTAAAATCCATGAACCTGTCCGATCGGCGGATTATTGCTTTTGCAACCCATGCCCTTGTTCCGGGTGACCTGGACGGTCTGGATCAACCTGCCCTCGCCCTTTCCGCCCCCGGGATTACGGGAGACCAGGAAGACGGACTGCTCACAATGGCCGAGATCATGAAACTGAAACTGGATGCAGACTGGGTCATTCTTTCAGCCTGCAATACCGGCGCTGCGGATGGCGCCGGCGCCGAGGCCATCTCCGGACTGGGGCGCGCCTTTTTCTATGCCGGAACCAGGGCAATCCTGGCCAGCATGTACCCCGTGGAGACAACCTCCGCAAAAAAACTCGTGACACAGCTCTTTGAACTCCAAAAAAAAGACAGGACCCTCACCCGCGCCAGGGCATTGCAGGAATCCATGCTGGAATTGATCAACAGTCCCGGATTGATCGATGAGAACTCCGGGAAGATCGTGGCGAGTTATGCCCATCCCCTGTTCTGGGCGCCGTTTGTTCTGGTAGGGGATGGAAGCGGGAGCATGAAATGATGACACCCCTCAGCTTGAGTCGTTAATGAATACAGCAAAAGAAGACGTCCGCAAGATCCTTGACCGGATACCCGATGATGTATCGTACGGGGACATCCAGTACCATAATTGCCCTGGAGGCTTTGAAGCAGAGCATCGAAACAAAAATCGCCGAGGCGGCCCAGGTGACGTCGGCAGGGGAAAGCGGTTCTGAAAGCCGTCCAAAACTGGCGTGAAAATCGAAGACCGTGTCGGTTATTACTTAATAAATACGTAATTTTAAGTTAGTTCGATGCATCGAACTAACTTAAAATCGTCAGGACCGGCAGTGGCAAATCGTCATTCCATATCCGGTTTTTTTGAAATCTTGGGCCACCATAATAGTTTCTGAAATAACTCGGATGATGTCGAAAGGTTTCTAAATATTTGATGATAACGGGTTCAAACATGGAATTTATGGTGGGCGATTTTTCAGGAGATCGAGGTTGTGGGCTCCTTCCTGCTATACGTACCAAACTGATGTTTGACAGATAAAGAGTTATTAGTCATCATCTGTCTGTTTTTCTTATTGATTTAAGAAGAGGAGGCAGCGATGACGAACAGCGATAGTGATATACGGATTGCCGGTATATC
>JAPLJQ010000089.1 GCA_026388495.1 Deltaproteobacteria bacterium
GACGGCCGATGCGCGCACACCGCCCAGAAGGGCGTATTTATTGTTTGAACCCCAGCCTGCCATGATGAGTCCATAAATCCCGATGGAGGAGATCGCAAAAACAATCAGGATGGCCACATTGACATCGGCGATGACTCCGCGATTCGCATTTGCGAGGGTGAAATTATATACCCGCCCGCCAATTTCCATCGTCGCCGGCCAGATCACATTACCGAAAGGAATCACCGAAAAGGTCATCAAGGCTGCGGCGACGAACACGATAGGAGCAAGGATATATACGCCCTTATTGGCTCCCGTTACAGTTAGCTCTTCCTTCATAAACATCTTGAGGCCGTCTGCGATCGGTTGCAAAAGACCCTGCCAGCCCACCCGGTTGGGGCCGTAGCGTTCCTGAAACCCCCCCAGCAGACGCCTTTCCAGAAGGGTGACGTATGCTAAAATCAACATGTAAATAGCAAAAAACACCCCTATTTTTACGAGGATTAAAATAACTGAAGCCACCAGATCCATATTCGATTCAGGCATGGTCGTAACGTCTTCCCAATTGGAGTTTATACTGTGTTTTCCATATGTTATTTATGCTTTGGCCTTCCTGTGTCTGCTCCGATGCGAATTTCCTCAGCGGTCCACTTCCGCCAATACAAGATCCACGCTGGAGAGCGCCGCCACCATATCGGAGAACAGCTTCCCTTCACACATCTTCCGGAGAGACTGCAAATTGACAAATGTTGGGGCGCGTACTTTCATCCGGAACGGCTGTGCGGTGCCGTCACTCACGATGTAGAAGCCAAGTTCACCGCGGGGGGCTTCAATCGCCATGTACACTTCCCCTGCCGGCGGCTTTAAAACGCCCTTCATGGTGACACTGTGATCGCCTTCGGGCAGACCTTCCAGCGCCTGGCGTATGATCTCGTTGCTCTGGCGTATTTCCATCATTCGCACCCGGTAGCGGTCATAGGCGTCGCAGCCGTGATAAATGGCGGTTTTGAAATCAAACTTGTCGTAGCCCGAATACGGCTGATTCTTCCGCAGATCCCAATCGATGCCTGCGGCTCTCGCCATGGGGCCGGAAATTCCCAGCTTGATGCAGTCTTCCGCTGAGAGATAGCCCACACCCTGGGTGCGGCTCTTCCAGATCTTGTTTTCCGTCAGAAGCGTTTCATATTCATCCACACGCGGTGGAAAGGCTTTCACAAATTTCATGCATTCGTCCCGGAATTCCGGGGGAAGATCCTTTGACATGCCGCCGATACGGAAAAACGACGGTGTGAGGCGTGAACCGGTAATCATCTCCAGGAAAAACAGGATCTGTTCCCGTTCACGAACCACATAGAAGAAGGGGGTCATTGCGCCCAGATCGTGAGCGCCGGCGCCTAGCCAGAAAAGATGGCTGGAGATGCGGCTGAGTTCGGTGATGATCACCCGGATGTACTGGCCGCGTGGAGGCACCTCGATTCCCAAAAGTTTTTCCACTGTCAGGCAATAGCCCAGGTTGTTTGACGCCCCGGCCATATAATCCAGCCGGTCTGTCAGGGGAATGACCTGATGGTATGTTCGGTTTTCTGCTATTTTTTCGATACCGCGGTGCAGATATCCGATATGGGCAACCACCTTGACAACGGTCTCGCCGTCCAGTTCCACAACCGCCCGGAAAACGCCATGGGTGGAGGGGTGCTGCGGCCCCATATTGATTTCCATGGTTTCCGTTTCACCATGTGTTCGCTTCGCTTGATGTATTTTGACTTCCGGTTCTGCCATGCTCGACCCTTATCTACATTCTGTAATCACATGCCGGTTTCACTATCTTCGCACTGTCTGAAGTATCCTCACAACTCGCCTTTGCCTTCCAGTGGATAATCCTTCCGGAGGGGAAAACAATCCCAGTGGTAGGGCAGGAGGATGCGCCGCAGGTCGGGGTGATTCAAAAATTTCACGCCCAGCAGGTCGTAGGTTTCACGCTCATGCCAGTCGGCGGTTGCCCAGATGCCCGTCACCGTTTCGATTTCCGGTTTCTCGTCCTCCAGCGGAACCTTGAGGCGCAATCTCCGGTTGTGTTCGTGGGAAAGCAGGTGGTACACCATCACAAAACGGGGGGTTTTGTCTTTGTAATCCACCGCCGTGACATCTGCCAGAAAACGGAACGAGTATTCGGGATCATCCCTCAGAAAGGTGCATACCTGAAGCAAACCGTCCCGCTTCAGCGTAACGGTGACGTCTCCCCGGTATTCTTCAACATTCAATATTGCATCAGGAAATGTATTTTTAAGCTTGGTAACATCCGTCATACTTTACGGCTCCCTTACTTCTTGGAATGCAACGGCTTTTCCAGCATGATCTTGTCGTGCAACTTGAGAATTCCATCTATCAGCGCTTCCGGACGGGGGGGGCAGCCGGGAATGTACATATCCACAGGGAGGTATTGATCAATGCCCTGAACCACCGCATAGGAACGAAAGATTCCCCCCGTAGATGCACAGGCTCCCATGGCGAGCACCCACTTGGGCTCGGCCATCTGCTCATAAATCCGCAATACCACGGGCAGCATCTTTTTGGTGACGGTTCCCGCCACAATCATCAGGTCCGCCTGGCGAGGGGAAGGCCGGAAAACCTCCATGCCAAAACGGGACAGGTCATAGGGAGATAATGCCACGTTGATCATCTCCAGGGCGCAGCAGGCCAGCCCAAAAGAGCAGGGCCACAGGGAACTCTTGCGCGACCAGTTGATTGCTTTTTCCAGAGAAGTAACGATAAGCCCTTCGCCGTATTTATCGCCAAGACACGTTTCTAATCCCATTCCAGAGCTCCTTTGCGCCATACGTAGGCCAGGCCGGCGAACAAAATCAGAATGAAGATCGCCTGTCGAACACGATGAAAAGCATGGCGATGATATAGAATTTGACGGCAAAGCGGACGCGGTTGGGCCCGATGGGCTCCATGCCGCATTCATACGTTTCGAGTTTCACCCTGCTGGGGGTTCGCGGCCCTAAAATGGTGGATAAAAAAACGACGACAGCACCAAAGCCTACAGCCACGATGAGATAAATGGCGATTGGCAAATAATCAAGCAACATAACGGCCCTCTCACAACAAAATCGGTCTTGATGCCATTAAGATTTGTCTCCTTCCGGACCGGCTCCACGGATATGGATATTCGTGATAATCCCTGACGCCGGACGGATAGGACACGGGTGTATGCGCGCCGCAGCATGAATTGAAAAACTCAACAGAAGCCCGCTATTTTCGCGGCGCTTTAATATATTAAGAGCACCCTTTAGTCAAGTAAAAAATGCCGGTTTCGATGAAATTCAACAGAGGAAATGGATCAACATCGTTTATCGTTTGGAGAATGACTTTAAATAACCGATATTTATCCATGGGGCGTTTTCCCGGAATTCTAATATTGAAGGCCGAAAGGTTGAATATGTCTTGACATAAGAGCCAAATGTGGTATCAGAGTGGCCGCTTGCCTAAGGAGTAAACAGATTGTGTGGAGATAGTTCCGCAGGTTTCAGGAAGTGAAACCTGCTTCCGTAAAAGAATAATAAACGATAGGAGATGGAGCATTGTACAAGGTATTGGAGAAGACTTATTTGCAGGAAATTGTTGTCAGAATGGTGATTGAGGCTCCTGAAATTGCCCGCAAGAGAAAGGCAGGGCAGTTTGTCGTTCTGATGATCGACGACAAGGGGGAGAGAATTCCTCTGACCATCGTTGATTCTGACAGTCAAAAGGGGACGATCACGATTATCTATCAGATCGTCGGTAAAACAACAGCGCAACTGGCGAAACTGGAGAAGGGCGACGTTATCAAAAATGTCCTGGGCCCCCTCGGGCATCCCACCGAGATAAAGAACTTCGGTACAGCCGTGATTGTGGGTGGAGGTGTGGGGATCGGTGTGGCATACCCCATCGCGGCGGCCCTCAAGAAGGCCGGGAACAAAATCATATCCATCATTGGGGCAAGGACAAAGGATATCCTGATTCTCGAAGAGGATATGAGAAAAGTCAGTGACCAGTTGCTGGTTGCTACCGATGACGGCAGTTACGGGTTTCATGGGTTTGTCAGCACCGTTCTGCAGAACCTCATCGACTCGAAAGAAAAGATCGATATTGCATATGCCATCGGACCCGTGCCAATGATGCGTGTCTTGGCCAATTTAACAAAGCCTTACGGCATCAAGACCATCGTCAGTCTGAACCCGATCATGGTGGACGCTACGGGAATGTGCGGCGCCTGCCGTGTTGCTGTGGGAGGAAAGACCATGTTCGGCTGTGTGGATGGGCCGGAATTTGACGGTCATGAAGTCGATTTCAATTTATTAATGACCCGCCTCAGAATGTATTGTAATCAGGAAAAGCAGGCGATGGATAATTACAGGTGTGAACATCATGGAAAATAAAGAAAAAACTGAAAAAAAAGAAAAGAAGGAAAAAGTTCCCCGACAGGCTATGCCTGAGCAGGATCCCAAAAAGAGGATTCACAATTTCAATGAAGTTCCTATTGGTTATACAAAAGAGATTGCCATGGCAGAGGCGAGCAGGTGTATTCAGTGCAAGAAACCCTCCTGTGTGGCAGGATGTCCTGTGGATGTTAAGATCCCCGAATTTATCCACCTGATTGCAGAGGGACATTTTATCGAAGCCGCCTGGAAGCTCAAAGAGACGAACGCCCTTCCTGCCGTCTGCGGAAGAGTCTGTCCTCAGGAAGATCAGTGTGAGAAGCTCTGTGTTCTGGGAAAGAAAGGTGATCCCGTAGCCGTAGGGAGGCTTGAACGCTTTGCTGCTGATTTTGAGCGGCAATCCGGAAATATTGTCATTCCCGAGGGTGCGCCGCCGACAGGCAAAAAAATAGCCGTCGTGGGAGCAGGGCCGGCGGGACTCACGATCGCCGGAGACCTGGTGAAACTTGGTCATGACGTGACGATTTTTGAAGCCCTCCATAAATCCGGAGGCGTTTTGATCTATGGCATTCCCGAGTTCCGTCTTCCCAAGGCGATTGTGGACGCGGAAGTGAGTTATCTGGAGAAACTTGGGGCAAAGATCGTAACGAATGCCGCCATCGGGAGATTAAAAACGGTGGATGATCTCTTTGCTGAAGGATTTCATGCCGTATTTCTGGGTGTCGGTGCCGGCGCCCCTGTGTTCATGAATATCCCGGGTGAAAACCTGAGCGGCATCTATTCCGCCAATGAATATCTTACGAGATCCAATCTCATGAAGGCCTATCTGTTTCCTGAATATGACACGCCCATTGTACGTGGGAAAAATGTAGCCGTCATCGGCGGCGGCAACGTGGCCATGGATTCGGTGCGAACGGCCCTCCGCCTGGGTGCTGACAATGCCTACATCATCTATCGCCGCAGCGACGTGGAGCTTCCGGCAAGAAAGGAAGAAGTCCATCATGCCCACGAAGAGGGCGTTCAGTTCAAAATACTCCATAACCCTGTAGAGTATATCGGTGATGAAAACGGCTGGGTGAAGCAGATTAAGTGTATCCGGATGGAGCTGGGAGAACCTGATGCATCGGGGAGGCGACGGCCGATACCCGTAAAGGGATCCGAGTTTACCATTGACGTGGATACGGTTGTCGTAGCCATCGGAACGGAGGCTAACCCGGTGATACCGAAGACGACGCCGGGTCTGGACGTAAACAAATGGGGTTACATCGTGACCAAAGGTGAGGCGGGAGAAACCAGCAGGGAAGGGGTTTACGCCGGAGGAGATATTGTAACCGGATCGGCCACGGTTATTCTTGCCATGGGCGCCGGAAGACAGGCAGCCAACGCAATTGATGTCTATGTCAAGTCCAAGAGCTGAAATTTTATAAAATTCTAAAAAGGGCCGGGATTAATATCCCGGCCCTTTTTTTATTGTGATAAGGGCTCTTCTCCGAC
>JAPLJQ010000563.1 GCA_026388495.1 Deltaproteobacteria bacterium
AGATTGTCAAAACCGGTCATCTTCTCCTCGATGACCTGCGTCACGCTGTTTTCCACGGTCAGCGCCGAAGCCCCCGGGTAGGATGCTTGAATGGCAATGGAGGGCGGGGCGATGGGAGGATATTGAGATATGGGCAAGTTGTAGATCGAAAGCAATCCCGCCGCCATGATGATGATGGCAATGACCCACGCAAAGACCGGACGTTCCAGGAAGAATTTCGATAGCATCGTGTGCCTCCGTTAGTTTACTTTCGCCGCCGGGGCCGCTGTCTTGTCATCACCGCCGGTTTTCCCCGCATTCTCGACAAACGGTACAACCCTTACGGAAGCGCCTGGCTTCACTCTTTGTATCCCCTCGACGATCAGCCGATCACCGGGTGCGAGACCCGAAGAAACGAGCCATTTGTCGCCGATGGCACGATCGACCGTAATCATCCGCTGCTGGACAATGCCTTGGGCGTCCACGATCAACGTGAGAGGGTTCCCCTTGGGATCGCGCGACACGGCCTGTTGCGGAACCAGCAGGGCCTTCTCGTTGACGCCTTCCTCCAACTCCGCCCGGACGAACATGCCCGGCAGCAGAACGCCCTTCGGATTGGGAAAAACAACCCGCAGAATGACCGATCCGGTCGTCGGATCGACCGTAACGTCGCGGAATTGGAGCGTCCCTCCCCATGGATATTTGGTGGCGTCTTCAAGGATCAGCTTGACCTTTGCCTGGCCGGCTCCATTTCGCTTGAGTTTTCCGCTCGCCATGCTCTGTTGCAGACGCAGCAGATTGGCGCTCGACTGGGTCACGTCCACATAGACGGGATCAAGCTGTTGAATCGTGGCAAGCGCTGAACCTTGGCTCGCCGTCACCAGCGCGCCTGCGGTCACCGATGATTTGCCGATGCGCCCCGATATTGGCGCCGTGACGCGGGTGTATGCCAGATTGATGCGGGCGGTTTCCACGGCTGCCTTGCCGGTCTCAATATCCGCCTCGGACTGCTTTAGCGCGGCGGTTATGTCGTCGTAATCCTGTTGGCTGACCGCTTTGATGGCGACCAGCTCCTTATAACGCTCGGCCCTGAGACGGGTGGTGGTGATATTGGCCTCGGCTCTGGCAAGAGCCGCCTTGGCGCTGGCATAGGCCGCCTGATAGGTAGCCGGATCGATTTGGTAGAGTACGCTGCCGGCCTTTACTTCTCCACCTTCAGTGAACAGGCGTTTTTGGATGATACCGCCCACCTGCGGACGCACTTCAGCAACAAGGTAAGCGGATGTCCGACCGGGCAGTTCCGTCGTGATCGCAACCCTCTCCGGCTGCACTACCACAATGGCCACTTCGGGAGGTCCGCCTTTTTGCGATCCGCTGGTGGCCTGCTGTCCGCAACTCACCAGTATCAGAAATCCAGAGAGAACCCCTGTGGCGGCAATGATTTTAACTCTGTTACTGATCAGCATAGAACACCTCTGTGGTTTTATTTGAATTCGTCAGCGTACGCATTTCCTTTATCCCATCCCAACATGCTTCTACACTTTTTATAATCAGTGCATCATCCAATTCGAGCAAACCGAGGGTGTGATCCCGGGCCAGGGCAATCAAGGGACCGAAAGCCAGGGCAGCAAGCACTGGCAGGGGCAGATCTTTCATGGCCTGCCGTGCGATTCCCTGTTCAAAAAGATCCGTGAATATGTCACGATTATCTGATTTGCGCAGAATCTTGTCCCTGCGCAAGGACACGCCATATGGAGAATTGTAATACTGTTCCAGAAAGCGAAAATAAAGAGGGTGAGAGACAAGATATTTAAGCAGCATTGTGCAGAGATAGATAAACCTTTCTCTGATCGGTTTTTCGTCAGAGTAACCTTCCGTGAGCGCGGCGATAAGCTTTTCTTCCACTTCGCGATGCAACGCCTTGATAAGCGCGTCTTTGTTCTCGAAATAGCGGTAGATCGTCCCGGCTCCCACTCCCGCTTTTTCGGCGATCATGGCCATCGGGGCGCCGTGAAAGCCGTGTTCCGCGATGAGTTCCAGGGACGCTCGAATGATGTCGTCACGCTTGTCTGATTTTTTCATGGCTTAAATAAGGAACCGGATAGGAATGAACGTTCGCTCCGTTAGCATTGTTGAAAATACTTTGTCAAGAACTTTCTGCGGCTTTTTTTCTGGACAATATCTTATGGACAATTGCCTGCGTTTGTGGCAGCTTTCTATCTCAATAAGAGACCTTTGAATAACGTCGGATAATTGTCTCGCTTGTCATTCCGGCGAAAGCCGGAATCCAGTATTTTTAACCATTCCCTGGATTCCGGGTCAAGCCCGGAATGACAGAAAAGGGAATTTTTCAAAGATCTAAATAATTCAAGAGCTTTGCATAATCTCAATTTCGTCATTGCGAGGCGTGCCGCGATACGGCAATCTTGTTAAATATCGCATGGTTATGAGATTGTTTCACTTCCCCCCACGCTTCACTCGGGGTTTCAGTTCACCGCAATGACAGGACATGCGTTATGCAAGCATCTCAATTCTTTCAGGGGGTTGGTATATGAAAAGATCATGGATTCTGGTAATGGCGTTATTCGTGGCCCTTTTGATGGTGGGCTGCGGCAAAGGAAAGGATGAAGGCAAAGGGGACAAACCGAAGGAAAGCGCTCCGAAAGCTGCGATA
>JAPLJQ010000010.1 GCA_026388495.1 Deltaproteobacteria bacterium
GAAGTGATGGGCGCCCAGGGAGAAATTATCCTTTTCATTGATGAAATTCACACCGTTGTGGGAGCCGGCGCGGCTGAAGGGGCGATCGACGCATCCAATATGTTGAAGCCTGCCCTCGCCCGGGGAGAATTGCGCTGCGTGGGAGCAACAACGATCAATGAATACCGCAAGCATATTGAAAAAGATCCTGCCTTGGAACGCCGGTTCCAGCCGATCATCGTACGGGAGCCAACGGTTGAAGATACCATTGCCATCCTGAGAGGCCTTAAAGAACGATATGAGGTTCACCATGGCGTCAGAATCAAGGATACGGCCATCATCGCCGCGGCGACTCTCTCGAACCGTTATATCAGCGACCGTTTCCTCCCGGACAAGGCCGTCGATCTGATTGATGAAGCGGCGTCGCACCTGCGCATCGAACTCGACAGCATGCCGGCGGAAATCGATGCCATAGACCGAAAAGTTATTCAGCTTGAAATCGAACGTCAGTCCCTGAAAAATGAAATGGACAAGACGACGCGGGAAAGGCGAGATAAAATTGATAAAGAACTGGCCGTCCTCAAGGAATCCATGGACAGGATGAAGGTACACTGGGGAAGCGAGAAGGAAGCCATCAGGAAGATTCAAGCGATTAAAGGCAGAATCGAAGAATTAAAAACGGAAGAACTCAATGCCATGAGAAGCGGAGACCTTGCCGGGGCGGCGGAGATCCGTTACGGAAGGCTTGTGGAACAGAACAGAGCGTTGGAACTGGAACACACGAATCTTTCTCAAATCCAAAAAGATGAGAAGATGCTGAAAGAAGAAGTGGATGAGGAGGATGTCGCGGAGGTGGTCGCCAACTGGACGGGCATTCCCCTGGCACGCATGATGGAAAGCGATGTCCAGAAACTGATCCATATGGAAGAACGCCTTAAACATCGCGTCATCGGTCAGGACGAGGGCATCGCCGCCGTCTCCAGCGCCTTGAGAAGAGCAAGGTCGGGACTTCAGGACCCGAACCGTCCTATTGGATCCTTTATCTTTCTGGGACCGACGGGCGTCGGCAAGACGGAACTGGCCAGAGCCCTGGCTGAGTTCATGTTCGACAATGAACAGGCCATGATCAGAATTGACATGTCTGAGTACATGGAAAAGCACTCCGTTGCCAGATTGATCGGAGCGCCTCCCGGTTATGTGGGTTATGACGAAGGCGGATATCTGACGGAGGCCGTCCGGAGACGGCCCTACTCGGTCCTTTTGTTTGATGAGATTGAAAAGGCCCATCCTGATGTATTCAATATCCTCCTCCAGATCCTTGACGACGGCAGGCTGACCGATGGCCACGGGAGGACGGTTGATTTCAAGAACACCGTCGTGATCATGACCTCAAATATCGGAGGCCAATGGATCCAGGATCAGACTCTGAGTGAAGAGGAAAAAAAGGCAAGAACAACGGAGGCGTTAAAATCCGCATTCAGACCTGAATTTCTGAATCGGATCGACGACGTGATTACGTTCAGATCATTAGATATGAGTGACATTGAAAGGATCATTGATATCCAGATCGGCATGATTGAAAAGCGACTCAAGGAAAGGAAGCTCTCCCTCGAATTGACAGAAGCTGCAAAAAATTATATATCAAAAACGGGCTACAGTCCGGTTTACGGTGCAAGGCCGCTGAAAAGAGCGCTCCAGAAACTGATTCTCGACAACCTTGCCATGAAGATTCTGGAGGGGACATTTGCCGAAGGTGATCATATCCTGGTCGACTTGACGGATTCCGGAGAGATGGTATTTAAAAAGAGATAAGAGGAGGTTTTGAATGAATATCGTTAAGACAGGTTTATTACTTGGCGCCCTGACGGGCCTTTTGATGCTCATCGGAGGCTATTTCGGCGGGCAGCAGGGTGTTGTTATCGCCTTCATTTTTGCCATGGTGATGAACTTCGGAAGTTACTGGTTTTCCGATAAACTGATTTTACGGATGTACAAAGCACAGGAAGTTTCAGAAAGTCAGGCCCCGGACCTGTATGCTATGGTAAAGAACCTGGCGCTGAAAGCCTCTCTTCCCATGCCGAAGGTTTACATCATTCCCGAAGATACGCCCAATGCGTTTGCCACGGGACGGAATGAACACCATGCCGTCGTAGCCGTTACAGAAGGGATTTTAAGGATATTGAACAAAGATGAACTTGAAGGGGTCATCGCCCACGAACTGACGCACATCAAAAACAAGGATATGCTGATCGGGTCCATTGCGGCAACCCTGGCGGGCGCCATCGTCATGCTGGCCAACATGGCGCAATGGGCCGCCATCTTTGGAGGGGCAAGCCGCGATAATGATGAAGAGGGAGGCGGCATTGTCGGCCTTATACTCATGGCCATTCTTGCCCCTATCGCAGCAACCATCATTCAGATGGCCATTTCCAGATCGCGGGAATATCTTGCCGATGAGGGTGGCGCAAGGGTATCGCAAAAGCCTTACGGCCTGGCGGGCGCTCTGGAAAAATTGTCCCTGGCATCCCAGGCGGTACCGATGAATGCGAATCCATCAACGGCCCATATGTTTATTGTGAACCCCCTGACGGGGAAATCTCTCATGAATCTGTTCAGCACCCATCCCCCCGTTGAGGAACGTGTCGCGAGACTGAGGAGCATGAGACCTCTGTAGAACTCATTAACCTTTAAATACTTTTTTATAAGGAGCTTTTCATGGAAGAAGACAAAAAAGAAAAGGGGTTTGTGATAAAAGACAAGCGACTGTTTGATGAGTCCGGAGATGTACGCCAGGAAGAACCGAAAAAAGCCGAAGAAACCGCCCCTGATCAGAAAAATGAAAGCCCTGCAGAGAAGACCGTAAGGGAGGAGGGTCAAGAGGCGCAGGCGGAGGAACATTACCCTGATGTTAATTTTGCCAGTTTCGTTCTTTCTCTGAGCACAAGCGCCATGTACCATTTCGGCGATTTTCCGGATCCGGTGTCAAAACAATCAGAACGGAATCTGCCCGCGGCAAAACAAACCATAGATCTATTGAGCATGCTGAAGGATAAAACGGCAGGAAATCTTGACGAAGGGGAGAAGAGCCTTATCGACGGGTTGCTGTTTGAGCTGAGGTTGAGATATGTGAAGGAAAAGGCTAAAGAATGATCAGGAGATTGTCGCCGGCAAAGGTCAACCTTCACCTCCGGGTCATGAGGAAGAGAGAAGATGGCTATCATGACATTCTAACCCTGATGCAGAGAATCAGTCTCTATGACGAAATGCTGTTCTCACCCATTGAACACGGTATCACCGTCACCTGTCCGGACAGTACGCTGCCGGAAAATGAGGAAAATATCGTTTACAGGGCAGCAAAAACATTTTTCTCACACACATCCTGTCCACGGGGAATTCATATAACCATCAGGAAGAGCATTCCCGTGGCGGCAGGCCTTGGCGGCGGAAGTTCCAATGCCGCTACAACCCTCATGGCCTTGAATGAAATGCAGGATCTGCCATGCACGACCGATGATCTCATGAAAATGGGATCCACACTCGGGGCGGACGTCCCCTTTTTTATTTTCGGAAAGACCGCATGGGCGACGGGAATCGGGGATCATTTTCAATCCGTTGAAAAAATACCGTCCCTATGGTTTGTCCTGGTTACACCCTCCTTTGAAGTATCCACAAAAATGGTTTATGACAAACTCAATTTCAGATTGACAAAAAGGGCATTAAAGTATAAGAATCTTCGTCTTTATACTGTGGAAGATCTGGTAAAGGCGCTTTACAATGATCTTGAGAAAGTGACTCTGAATCTTTACCCGATTTTACAACAGTTGAAGGAGCTTCTTCTGAAACAAGGCGCCCATGGCGCCCTGATGTCAGGAAGCGGACCTACCGTTTTCGGAATTTTTACACAGGAAAAGAAAGCATCAAAGGCAGAGGCAGTTCTGAGAGAAATGGGGACAGGCGCATGGTCCGTTTTCAGAGCGCACCAAATCTGATCTTTCAATTGTTATTTCACGATGCTTTTTTGTAATCGGGATGGGGCGTCGTCAAGCGGTAAGACTCAGGAATTTGGATCCTGCATACGGAGGTTCGAATCCTCCCGCCCCAGCCAACATGATCCGATGATCGCTTTGATTTTGAGGGGATATGCATGCTCGACAGAATAAGAGTTTTTTCCGGTAACGCAAACCTGGAACTGGCCAGGAAGATCTGTGACAATTTAGGGGTACCCCTTGGAAAAGCCAGCGTTACCACCTTCAGTGACGGTGAGACAAGGGTTGAAATCAACGAGAATGTGCGGGGAATGGATGTTTTCATCATTCAGTCCACATGTACGCCAGTCAATGTGACCTGCATGGAACTTCTCATCATGATTGACGCCATGAAGAGGGCGTCCGCAGACAGGATCACCGCCGTCATCCCGTATTACGGCTACGCAAGACAGGACAGGAAAGTAGCCCCGAGGGCGCCCATATCCGCCAAACTCATTGCTGATCTGATCACCGCGGCAGGGGCCAACCGCGTTTTATCTCTTGACCTGCATGCCGGTCAGATTCAGGGGTTCTTCAACATTCCCGTTGACAACCTGTTTGCGACCCCCGTTCTTTTGGATCACATCAAGGAAAAATACCAGGGCAATGCGGTAATCGTTTCCCCGGATACGGGAGGCGTCGAAAGAGCAAGAGCCTTTGCAAAAAGGCTGGATGCTTACCTGGCCATCATCGATAAGAGAAGAGAGGGACCGAATGAAGCACAGGTCATGAATATCATCGGAAATGTTAAGGGGGCAAGGGTTATAATCTTTGACGACATGATTGATACGGCAGGAACGGTCACCGAGGCTGCAAAAGCTCTTGAGGAAGCAGGCGCTCTCGAGGTTTCCGTCTGCTGCACCCATCCTGTCCTTTCAGGACCCGCCCTGGACAGAATCGAAAATTCCAACATGAAAGAAATCATCGTCACGGATACGATCCCGTTAAGCGAAAAGGCTAAAGCCTGCAACCGCATTAAAGTATTGTCCGTCGCCGGTCTGTTAAGCAAAGCCGTTCGACGAATTTATTATAATGAATCAGTCAGTTCACTTTTCATATAGGAGGAAGTGATGGAAGTAAGTGAGTTAAACGTTCATGTTCGCAATCAGTCTGGAAAAGGACATTCCAGAAGGTTGAGAATCAAAGGATTCATACCGGCGGTTTTTTATGGTCCTAAATCAGAATCGATTCAACTGGCGGTGAATACCTCCGAATTGATTAAGCTTTTAAAAAGCAAAGAAGAAAATGTTTTTATAAAACTTCTGATCGATGATGGGAAAAACATGGAGAAACTCTCCATGATCAAGGAAATCCAGACCGACCCCCTGACAAAACGACTTTTACACGCTGACTTCTATGAAATCAGGATGGACAAGATGATCACCTTCGACATTCCCATCCACTTCATCGGAGAGCCTGTGGGAATCGATAACGGTGGTGAATTGCACCACTTGAAGAGAGATGTGAAAGTCTCCTGTCTCCCGGGAAAACTGCCCGCCTTTATTGAGGTAGACGTTTCAAGCCTTGATATCGGTGACGCCATCAGGGTGCAGGATGTAAAGATAGATGAGGGTATTACCATCCTCGATCCTGAAGACGCCCCAATTGCAACGGTGAGTACCACAAGGGTCACCAGGGAAGGTGAAGAGGCCGAGGGCGCTGAAACTGCGGCCGCGAAAGTTGATGAAGAAGCCAAAGAGGAATGACGGCCCCTGAACAATAAAGAGCGAGAGGTCTTCATTGAAGCTGATCATCGGGCTGGGAAATCCAGGCAGTCGGTATCAATTCAGCAGGCACAATATGGGATTTCTGGTCCTGGATCAACTGGCTTCCAATCACCGAATTTCTGTAAATCAGAAAGGATTCGATGCCTTCTTTGGAAAGGGCAGGATAGACGGCATCCCCGTTTTTCTGGCAAAACCTCAGATGTATATGAATCTCAGCGGTGTCGCTGTAAAGAAAATCGTAGATTACTTTAAAACAGACCCCAAAGACATGATTGTCATCCATGATGATCTCGATCTGCCGTTTCCGTCTATTCGAATCAAGGCAGGGGGAGGCCATGCCGGGCACAAGGGGCTGACGTCCATTATCGACCATGTGGGCGATCCGGAATTTATCAGGGTGAGATTGGGTATCGGTAAGCCCCCAATCAAATCAATGACCGAAGATTATGTTCTCAAACCTTTTACGGAAGAAGAGATGAAAGAACTGTCTCATATCGTCACGACGGGGAGCGATGCGGTAACGGAA
>JAPLJQ010000452.1 GCA_026388495.1 Deltaproteobacteria bacterium
ATGAACGTCATCCCCTTCTACAGCCTCAACGCCGAGGCCATGCACCTCATCGTCGAGCTGAAAATGAAGAGGATACAGAAAAGTCTCACGGAAAACAACAAGATGGCCATGACCTACGCCCCGGCGGTCGTGGATGCCATCACCGCCCGCTGCACCGAAGTGGAAACGGGGGCTCGGAACATCGAGTATATCCTGAACGGCAACGTCCTGCCCCGTCTGTCCCAGACGATCCTCACCCACATGAGCGAAGGCGGCATGCCCTCCCGGGTGCACCTGGATATGGACGCAGAGGGAACGTTTACCTTTGATTTCGGCGACAACGCCGAGTAAAAAATTCGCATGAAAATGAAATGAGATGTCGCCAATTCTTTTATAATATCATATAGCTAAGTCACTTCAGCGCACCGAAGTGACTTAGCGGCGCCCCTGCAATACGAGACTTCCAGAGCGGGTCGCACACGGGCTACACTAAGCATAGATCCGACGCTTGCGTAATATTGATGTCCAGAAAGTGTGGTTGTTTGTAACCTCTGCATACGGCAGAATTACAGGAATTAATGTTGACAAATCCTGATGTTATCAATAGCGATTTATTGGATAGGTAAATACTCTTTTTTGCGAGATAGACGTTATGACCATTCCTGAAAATGAAAAGCTAATCAATTACCTGGTTGTACTTGCTAAACCTGGCAGGAAGTCTGAAACGGCAAGTGATACCCGCTGGGGCGAACTTATTCTACCGAACCCTTCCGAAAACCCCGATAAAACCGGGGATGGTTTAAAGGTCGTACTTCTGGGAAGCTGGCAGTTTGGTTACCTTGTGCTTGAAACGCTCAAAGAGTATGAGCGCAGGTTTCCCGGAAAGTTAAATCTTGTCGGATTCGTTACGGATCATCCATTGAATCCTGATGCAAAAATATCGGTTAAAAAACGTATTTGGAACATGCTGGACATACCAACCCGCGTAATCGATGAGACCACGATCATTGAATCTGGCCTCAGCCATGGCATACCGGTCTATACCGGTGAAATCAAAATAGATTCATTCCACCGGTTGCTGCAACAATGGAATCCGGATGCAATATTAGCCTGTGTATTCGGACAGATAATTGATTCCTGCATTATTAATATTCCTGCATACGGCATCTATAATTTCCATCCTTCCGATCTCACCCGACACCATGGAGCAGGTCCAGCTCCCTACGAGGATCTTGCCGCTCGCAATGCAGGAACGACAGTCTGGTCTGTTCATCATGTTTCTGAGGAAATAGATGGCGGGCATGTTATCGGGCAATCTCCTCAGGTGAATGTATTGAATAAAGGAGGAATCTTACCGGGAGATCCCCTGATTGTATATAATAAACTGGCTGAAGCATTGAGTCCCCTTGTTTACTTTTTAATCGGGGAATTATGCGCCAGGTTTGAAATGAATAAAATAGGTTCAATAGAACACCTCGATTTTCCTGCCTTGTTTCCCGTCGACATCAAAAATAAATTAATGAAACCCATTACCAGAGATGAGCCTACCGATGTTTTTCTTTTTCCTGACAGATCTTTGTTCCTGTAAGCAGACCGGGCGATAATTATTGGATTCCTTTGGCAGCACTCATTTCAACCTGTGTAGAATAAATCTCAAGGTAAGGTAAGCGCTGATGGCTGAGATAATTATTGACAGTATTGTCCCCAAATATAATCCTGCGGATAGATACAAATACCTGAGCGCGATTGCATAAACTACTACCGTGATCATTCCGGTCACAAGAAGAGGCTTTGTCATGGCTCTTGAGAAATCAATCCCATGTACCTGGTATGTTATGGTAAGTGTTGCTATGAACATTGCAGGAAATGCCGCAAAAATCCCACCAAGAAAGATACCCCCGATTCTGGCAATGAACACCGTTAGCATAATGACCATGCCACCGAATACAGAACGAACAACAAGGTGTTTTGAAGTATGGTTCATCTTCTCATTTGCGATTGATTTGATGCTTAATTTTTTTTCAAGAATATAATATGCGCAAAACATGATAAGTATATAGTTGATAATATTCATTGTAAAGCTTTCCGGATGAAACAAAACAATCAACAATGACAGGACAAACCATATAACCAAGCCGGTAAATAGCGCCAACATAAATCCTTGCCTTGAAAGCCAGGCATAAACTACCAGGAATATTCCGGATACTCCTATTGCTAAAGGAAAAACAGTGGTCGCCTTTGATGCCATTTCCGGCGATTGCGTATAACCTATGAAAAAGAATGATAACAGGGCTGTGGAAGGGAGCCCCCCGATGAAACCACCGATTTTACTTCCAAAATGCGTTCCTGCCAGGACGGTTAAAAAAATCCAGGCACTCCCTGCAATAAAGGTCAACAATAACTGCAGCATAAATAGATCAGTCATCATATGCATTGATTACTTTCTGCACGACCTTTCTCTTTCCCTTACAACATTTTTGTTTTTTTACGCGTTAACTGCTCTTACAATCAAATACTGCTATTGTGCAATAAATATTGCTGACCGCCTAACGATATGGATGCAGTCAATCGCCGACAAATCAGGCTCTGGCTGACCATCGTGTTGGTGACGTCCGCAGAGGTCTTCCCCGCCCTGGAATGGCTGACCAACCTGTGCTCCCACATCCCCAACCGGGGCGAGCAGATGGTGAGATATTACG
>JAPLJQ010000402.1 GCA_026388495.1 Deltaproteobacteria bacterium
CTATGAGCCGGATTGTATCAGACATCGTTTCCTGTGAAAACCAGATTCATCAGTTCTTTCTCAATCAGAAAATCGGCAGTCTGTTGAAGCGAAGCAACATCGACAAGGAGAAGGGCATTTCTCCGGTCGCCGTGTTCCGGGTTCTGGTCACCCTGGTCTTCACCGGAAAGAACCTTTTCCGCACCCTCGAAGCAGGTGGAAGCTGCGGCATGGCCAAGGACACGGTATATCGGTTTCTCAACTCAGTCCATACCAATTGGCGGAGATTCCTTCTGCTGTTGAGTTCCCGGGTGATTTGCAAAGAGCTTGAACCGTTGACCGGCACCGCCAACATGAAGGTGCTAATCGCCGATGATACGCTTTACCGCCGCAATCGGAGCAAGTATGTTGAGCTGTTGTCGCGAGTCTTTGACCATATCGACAAACGGTATTACCGCGGGTTCAGGATGCTCGTCCTGGGATGGTCCGACGGCATCAGCTTCGTTCCTGTGTCCTGTGCGCTGCTGGCATCCAGCAAGGAAAAGAACCGGCTGGTTCCCTTGCGTACGGACCTTGACCATCGCACCAACGGCGCGAGACGTCGCCGGGAAGGCATCCGCAAGGCAACAGATGTCCTTGTCGAAATGGTAGCCGAGGCCATGGCAAGTGGGATTCACGCCAGTCACCTCCTGTTCGACAGCTGGTTTGCCTTTCCCGCAACCATGAGGAAGTTGCTCGCGAAGGGGATGCATACCATCTGCATGCTCAAGGTTACGGAAAAGATTTTCTATTGCTACCATGGGGAAGATCTTCATCTGGCGGCCATCTACAGGAAGATCCGCAAGCGACGAGGCCGCGCAAAGATTCTCGCTTCAGTCATGGTCGAGATCGGCGAAAACGAAAAGGGCATCCCGGTTCCGGCAAAGATCGTGTTCGTCCGGGACAGGCGCACCAAAAAGTGGCTGGCTCTGTTGTCCACCGACATCTCTCTGGACGACGAGCAGATCGTCATGGTCTATAAGCGCAGATGGGACATCGAGGTGTTCTTCAAGATGGCCAAGTCGTTTCTCAATCTTGCCAAAGAGTACCAGGGACGGTCCTATGACGCGCTTGTCGCCCATGCCACCGTGGTGTGCTGCCGATACATCATGCTGGCCCTCGCCAAGAGGACCAACAAGGACCCCCGAACTCTTGGGACCCTGTTTCATGCCTGTTGCGAAGAACTCCAGCAGGCGACCTTCGCTGAAGCACTGGCTCTCGTGCTGACGTTTTTGGAACAGGCAATGGGCGCCGCTACGGAAATGACCAGGGAACTGCTTCGATCCCTGATCGACCGGTTTCTCAGGGATCTACCGCCCGTTTACGGGGCAAGGTGGCTACTTGCATGGCAAAATAACGTCGCTTATTGTTAAAGAACAGATGGATAGACTCTCTAAAACGTGTGCGAAAGTTGTGTTAGATACCAGTAATGGCAGATTATGGCATGTCACCTATACGGCTGATAAAGATAAAGGTGCTCGTTTGAAAATTCCAATTAATGATAAATCATTAGTGACAACAACTTCTTCAATAAATGGTAGATTTACTCTTTATCCGACAGATAATATCTGGAATTTCTTATTGCTCGATCAG
>JAPLJQ010000574.1 GCA_026388495.1 Deltaproteobacteria bacterium
AGCCATGGAGGTGATAATGCAACGAACGGCTTGCAGCCCAGATAATCCTTGACGAAAGAACAAAACTATGAAATTTTAAACAACAGCTAACACATTAACATCAATAAGAAAATCAGATTATAGTACGTATAGCTTCCTGTAATGTAGCATGCTAACTTTTTTCCTTCCATACAACTGTTCGACCGGAAATCCTTAACATCTAATTGCCATTTGGTGATGGTTGAAGTATAAGAAATATCCGTTTGTTAAATAAGGGGTGTTTCTATGCAAGCCATGCCTATAAGAATCTTCCTTATCCTGTTTATGCTTGTTCTAATTCTTCCATCTACATTGTTGGCGGCGACGGAGCAGCGCATCGCTCTAGTCATCGGCAACAGCGCCTACAGCTCTAGTCCCCTGAAAAATCCAGTGAATGACGCCGCTGACATGGCCGCTAACCTCCAGAGACTGGGTTTTTCCGTAACTCTTAAGAAGAATGCCAGCCACCAGGAAATGGAAGATTCCATCCGGGTATTTGGCGACCAGTTGAAGAAAGGTGGTGTGGGGCTATTCTTCTATGCTGGACATGGTGTGCAGATAGGTGGCAGAAACTATCTTCTTCCTATTGGGGCAAGGATCGATAAGGATACAGACGTCAAGTTCCGGGCAGTGGATACCGAGACCGTACTGGCGGAGATGGGGAATGCCGGTAATAATCTCAATATTGTGATTCTCGACGCCTGTAGGGACAATCCCTTTGGAAGGAGTTTCAGGACAGGAAGCCGAGGATTGGCTATCATCTCCGATGCACCTAAAGGAACATTAATTACCTACTCTACCAGCCCCGGCAGGGTGGCTGCCGATGGTAGTGATCGTAACAGCCCCTATACAGAGTCGCTGCTCCGACATATGAATACGTCTGGTCTTCCCATCGAGGAAGTCTTCAAGGAGGTCAGGAGGGACCTAGGGAGGAAGACAGGAGGGCAGCAGGTTCCCTGGGAGTTGTCGTCGCTGGAAGGGCAGTTTTATTTCTCTCCTGGCAAACAATCTTCGCCGATAACCTCGTCGGCGACATACAATTTATCTATCGAGCAAAGAAAGATTGAAGCTGAAAGAGACAGAATGAGGAAGGAAAGGGAGCTTTTGGAACAGCAGGAGTCCCTGGAGGAAGAAAGAAGGATACTGGAAGAAAAGAAGAAAAGGCTATCTATGGGTGGGCAGTATTCGATACCTGCGGCAAAGGAGATTAAAAGGGATGGCCGCTTCATCGCCTATGACAATAGGACGATCCTGGACACGAGAACGAACCTGATGTGGGCAGCGAAGGACAATGGGCGTGATATAAACTGGGGGAGTGCCAATGCCTATTGCGATAATTATCGTGGAGGCGGCTATACAGACTGGCGGATGCCGACTCAAGATGAGCTGGCAGGGTTGTATGATGCGAACAAATCCCAGCAAGCAGAATGTAGTTCATCTTCTCAAAATCATGTTCATGTTGCTACCGACTTGATTCATCTCACATGTGTTGCTCTTTGGGCATCTGAAACGCGCGGTTCCGATGCTGCCCTCTTCCAGTTCGCGGTTGGCTCTCGTTTTTGGTCTCTCCAGTCCCTCGGCACCGCCGACCGGGCTCTCCCGGTGCGTTCTGGCAAATAGGTTATATGATCATTTGGTTCTTTGATTATTTAAAAAGTTCAGCCTCTCGTGGGAGGGACTGATAAAAGGGCGGGTGCGTTGAAGTGAGGGCTGCCTTCCTGTAGTCATCAAGTGGATGTGACGGAAATTATTCACACTTTCGATCGTTAATGATCATGTCTATCATGATCCCGAGCATTCCCGGGATGACAAAAACGAACTCGTTTGCCACCCGAAGTAATGATAAAAAACCTTCAATGCTATTTGATTATAAGCTAAACTTATGCGTGTAGTTATGTAGCTCTCTATCCAACTGTGTTTCCCAAATTCAAAAAATATTGAAAAAATGTATCCTTTTCAGTTTTCCTGCGTCTATATTAGCAAACAACAAAAAGAGAGCGCCTAATAATTCAACTGTGACTTGATGACTACTGTGAAGGAGGAATATATGAGTCAGATAACCAAGGACATAACTTATCATTTTATTATGGAATATTTTGTTGAATGGGGGCGTGCCCCGCATTTTACTGAAATTGCCAGAGAGTTTTCTGTGCCTCCAGACGAGGGTAAGAAGCTTCTTCATGAGTTGATGGATACCAAGCTTCCCATTTGGCTATATCCGAATACTGATCTGATTGCTTCATTTGCGCCGTTCAACAACCTGCCCACACAATACCGCATTACCGTTGACGGACAACGAAAATGGTTTGCGCAATGAGGCTTTGAAGCCCTGGCGGTCTGCTGGGTATTTCCGGGTAATGCGGTACAGATTGAAGCGCCATGTCTGGACTGTGGCGAATCCATGCGAATAATTGTTCGTGACGGTGTCATTGAAAGCAAAAGTCCGAACGAAATCCACGGCTATATTGACATCCCCCTGAAGAATTGGGCGAAAGACTGGCCTTACACATGAAGCCGGATTCATCTCTTCCGGTCGGAAGGGCATGTAAGAAACTGGTCGGAGTTTCGCGCTGGAACGGATGAGGCTATTCTTCCGCTTTCGGATGTCATGGCGATTGTAAGCACGCCTCGCCATCAAGCGCGTTTGAGCGGCAATTATGTTTCGTCAACGCCGAACTACGGCCCGCTCTTCTTCGAGAATCTAAAGAAAGTAACCCGTAATGCTGCATTTTGGGATCCAACCTCGCCATAATCATTTGGTGGGATTTTAATCTGAAGGGAGGGCGTCAGGCAGGGCAGCAATGGTCCTGCCTTTTTTTATTGAGGATTTCAAGTCATAATCATCGGTATAATCTAATCACGTAGATTGAGGACTTGTAGGTGAACTCGACGCATTTGAGATTAGAAAAAAAGTCTGGGAAGGGTAACGGGGGCTCCGGCCCTTTCTCCTCTACCGATCAAACAGGCCAAAATTCAAACACAGTCTAAATGTCCATCATGTATTGAAATCCGGATATCTTGAAGAAACCATCACACTGAATACTTACGCCGCAGCCGTCTTCTGGAACTGCCACGACCCGTCGCTCTTAAGCGTAAGGTGCAGGCTGTGCCAGGTCAGGATCGTGCTGCGGTGGCCGACGCTGATCAGGACCGATTCGGGAAGACGCTCTTTGAATGTCCCATAGAGACGCGATTCCGTCGCTTCGTCGAGGGAGGCCGTCGCTTCGTCAAGAAAGACGTGGGTCGGTTTCAAAAGAAATATCCGGGCGAAAGCGATCCGCTGCTGTTCCCCCGGGGAGAGGGTCTGGGACCAGTTGCCCTCCTCGTCCAGGTGGTCCCGAAGATGGTCAAGACTGCACAGATCCATGATTTCCTGTACTTCCGTGCCGTTGTTGCGGACGTTTGCCGGATAAAAGAGGGCCTCGCGCAGACTCCCCAGGGGCAGATAGGGTTTCTGGGACAGGAACATCATCTCTTTGGCGCCGGGGACGCAGACGTCTCCCGCCCCGTAGGGCCAGATGCTCGCCAGCACCCTCAGAAGTGTGCTCTTCCCGCACCCTGATGGACCGGTTACGACCAGCGAATCGCCCGGTTTCAGGCAGAGGTTGATATCCCGAGAGAGGAACTTCCCGTCGGGCAACTGCACATTCAGATGATCCAGTTTGATCTTTCCCTCCAGGGAGGGAGTTGTCCGGATCTTCTCCAGCGCCCGCAGGGCATCCACACGCCGCATCGTCTCCGCAAATCCGCTGAGACGCTCCACGACGGCCTTCCACTCGGCGATCCCCACGAAGCTGTCCACGATGAACGACAGCGCCCGGTGAACCTCACCGAAGGCGTTGGAGATCTGCATCAGGCCGCCGAGCTGGATCTGGCCAGCAAAGAAACGCGGCGAGGCGACCAGCAGCGGAAAAACGACGGAGAGCTGGTTGTAGCTGCTCGTCAGCCACGTCAGGCGCTTCTGCCGGAGCATGATCTGGCGGAAGTTGCCCACGAGGGCCATGAACCGCTGCATGAAGCCCGCTTTTTCCCGGGCTTCGCCCCCGTAGATGGCCACGCTTTCGCTGTTCTCCCGCAGCCGAACGAGACTGTAACGGAAATCCGCCTCCAGCCGCTGCTGGTTGAAATTCAGGACGACCAGCGGGCTCCCGACGCGCATGGTCAGCCAGGTGCCGCCGACGGCATAGAGGAGCGCCGCCCAGACCATGTATCCGGGAACAACCAGCTCACCCATGTCCCCCAGGGGGATCGTGAGGGGGCCGGAGATCCTCCAGAGGATGAAGACGAAAGAGGCCAGGGTCACCACCGCCCGGAGCAGCCCCAGACCCAGATTCAGGGTCAGGTTGACCAGGGCGTTGATGTCCTCGCTGATACGCTGGTCGGGGTTGTCCGTTGTCCGTTCGAAGACCTGGATGCGGTAGTAGGTCTGGCGGGCCAGCCATTTGTCCAGGTACCGCTCCGTCACCCAGGTCCGCCAGCGGATCTGGAGCAACTGACTCAGGTAGAGCATGTAGACGGCAACGGCGATGAAGGCGCCGGCGATCCAGGTGAAGTCGTACAGGGCGGTGATGAACTTGGCCTTGTCGAGGGCCTGGATGGCATTGTAGAATTCGTTCATCCAGCGGTTGAAGACGACGCTGATGTAAACGAGGCCCAAATTGAGGCCGACGACGACGCCGAGCAGACCCCAGGCCGCCCATTTCTGCTCGGACGACCAGTAAGGGGCGACCAGCGCCCAGAAACCCCGGAAAAACTCTCTGTCAAATTTTTTCATCCCGCCGACCTCTTCTGTTCCATTGAGTCATCACGCCATCCGTGCCGGGTGAAGCCCGGAAACCACGAATTTCCAGGATGCCAAACAGCGGCGATGAAGACCATACGTTTGATTTGATGAGAACTTCTTTTTTCACGGTGGGGAGTATATGAAGAAGGATTTTGTGTGTCAAGATGGTTTTGGTCGTCTGCGCCTTTCCTCACACTGCTCAAGGCGGGCAAAATCCTGCACGTGGTAAGGGCGCCAAGGGGAAACGACGGGAAGGAAGCCCGCAGGATATGTTAGTCGTCATGATGGCCCACAAGATCAATGCTTTGCATGTTTCTTTTTAATATATTGATTTTATGGAATATTTATTTTTAAATGGATGAAAAAAGTCGATTTCACTAATCGTCGGCAAAAGGAAGCTCCCCTATTTGATATATTTATTATTAATAATAGTTAGTTAGCTAACAAATGCCCACCACTTCCCCGGCACAAATTGATTTACAATTGTCATGCAGTCCGGTATCGCCCGGCATATTTCTATATATTCATGGCATTATTATCTATGAATCGAGACCTTTGAATTTCTCCGTATAGGGTCTAATTTGTCATTTCTGCGAAGGCGGGAATCCAGTCCTTTCGAGATGTTATGGATTCCCGCCTTCGCGGGAATGACAGAGATGTGGCATTTTTCAAAGGTCTTGAATCATTATTTTTATACAGTATTATGCACCGCAAGTGTATGTTAAAACTTTTTTGACATAGTTGATTATTGCATAATTTCATATAGATGCCCTATGCCGGTACACCGGCACCCCTCGTCGCCCCGGCGATTCGCGGTCAATGTGCAGGAATGCGATATCTATTCCCCGGAGTCTCTTCATTTCCGGGGTGTTTTCCGTATCTCCCGCGATGTTTCGCCCATCTTACCTTCTGCATCAGGCAGCGTGCTTTTTCACCCATGCGACATACTGGTCCATCCAGTTCTGCAGGAATTGTTTGCTGCCTGCACCGATGTTGCCGGCCTCGTCAAACAAGCCATCCTTTGCATGAATGAATGCTTCGGGTTGGCCAAGCGTCGGTACGTCCAAAAACGCGAGAACGTTGCGTAAATGCTGTTGTGCCATGGCCGTGCCGATGACGCCGATCGAAGCGCCCAAAACACCAGCCGGCTTCCCCGCCCAAGCGTTTTGCCCATAAGGACGCGAAGCCTGGTCGATTGCATTCTTGAGCACGCCAGGAATCGAACGGTTGTATTCGGGCGTAACGAACAAAAGGCCCTGGGCGGTCTTGATTTCGTTCTTCAGCCGTTTGACGGACTCGGCCTGGTTCGCGTCGTCGTCCTGATTGTAAAGCGGCAGGTCGCCGATTTGCAATTGTTTGAATGAGAATTCCGGCGGCGCAAATTTTACAATGGCGTCAGCCAGCTTGCGGTTGAATGAATCCTTACGAAGACTTCCGACGATAACGGCGATTTCGTACGTGCTCATGACGATCTCCTTTGAATGTTAAGATATGAATCCCGTACTATCCTTTGGCATTTTCAGCGGTAATATCCACTGCCGACAACCCATCCGAATGGTTCAAACAGAAGGACATATGATCTTTTCGGTTGAGTTGTGGTCTGTCCCTTCTTCGAAAACCAGTACTCGACATACCCGCCACCGTATTTCGCTTTTGCCAGAAATTCCTTTATGTAGTAAGTACCCTTTAGGTCCTTGTCTTCAAGCCGATTCCGTCCCTCCACATCTTTTCGTCCGTAGAGAACCACATTGACGCC
>JAPLJQ010000487.1 GCA_026388495.1 Deltaproteobacteria bacterium
CCGTCTGCGGCGCTCCGGAAGATAATCGGCTGAATCACCCCCAGCTTGCCGACGGAGGCGGTCATGTCCTCCAGGGCCTGGGCGTCGATGACCTTCCGTGGCTGGTCGGGATCCGCCTGGAGATCGTTCAGGTTAAGCTGATACAACTGTCCTTTTTTATACGTGGTGGAACTTGCTACCATGGTGAACCTCCTTTTTAAACAGGGACAGCGCCCCTACTTTGCATTTTCTATTTTTCCAGCCATTGCCACAAAGGCATGAGCCGGATCGGGCACTCGGCATCCTGCCAAGGATAATTGGGGTAGGGACACGGCCCTTCCTGTTTTGCTGTGATTTATCTAAATGGTGTTGTTGCGACATCGGTCAGGAATTGTTTGATCTCGTCATCAGAAATCGATTGAACGACAAAGTCCACTTTTTCAGAATAGTCTATATCCTGAAAGTAACAAAGCTGTTCCCGGAAGAGTTTCTCGTTGTAATAAGCGCTGAAAAGATCTTTTGATTTTTCCGAAATTTGTGCAAGAGAAAAGTGATCCCTCAGCAGAATATAGAGGTCCACATAGTCTTTCCATTTCGCTCTGCCGCTGAGGGCATAAGCCTTCATGGCGGCAAGTGTCAGGAGGTCCGGAATATGGATGATCTGGTCAAAATCTGTTGGTGCGTCAATCCGATATGGATAGGAAAAGAACGTAAGCTTGACATCATGAATGACCAGATGGAGCTGTTCGGAATCTTCAAAAAGGATATCGGATACGGGGCATTTATGGCGGTCGATGATCCTCTTGATGGATTGCTTTTTAATCCTGCCGGAGGTGAACAGATCAAAATCGATGGAGCGTCGATGCCCGAGATAAAGCGCGATGGCTGTGCCGCCGACCAGATAATAATCCCGCGAGAATTCTTTGACCAGAGGCAGGAGTTTAACCTGATTTGCCGTCAGAATATTTCTATGCATGCCGATGAAAATATTGTCGGAAAAAATGAACCGTCCGCGGCCGGTAATTGATTCGTCGTCCCGATGTCTGCCGGTTGAAGATTTCAGCTACTTTTTCGATTCCATAATAATCAAAAAGTTGCCTGACCGTCTTCTCATTGCCGTTACTGAGCACAGACTCCACGATGGCGTCGTGGCTGAGTGACGCTATCTCTTTCTCAGGCACCCACCAGAATAGATGCTTTATAATGGGGGTCAGGTCTTGAATTTTAGCGTTTTGTTTCATATTTGTTCATACCCACTCACTTTTTTGTATCACACATCTGGAGACAGGACAATAAAAAGTAGGGACAGAGCACCTATTTCTCACACAGGAAATCGAGGTTGAATACCGCCAGGCCATGAGTGGGTGCATCCATTTTCCCTTCACGCGAGTTGCTTTTTCGGTGGTGCAGACTGGGCGACCAGAGTGGCATCAATTCGTTTTTTGAGGCTGTTCATGGACGTCAGGAGGTTGGCCTTCTGAGAGGTTTGCATAACTACGATTTTTCCCCGGATCATTCAAAGATGACCTCCCTCTGCACTATGCCCTGGAGGATACCGCATCGATTTTCCTGGTGAGTAACTCCGCAAAAAAGTGCATGAGAAATTTTAAAATAAATCATAATAAATATCCGACATTACTTGACATATCTATGTATTTTTGCCATATTTCCACCATCAAATTTCTCGCTGGAGGGGATATGGGATACAAACAAATCGATCAGGTGGGGCGAATTCCGGGGACGCGA
>JAPLJQ010000238.1 GCA_026388495.1 Deltaproteobacteria bacterium
GTTGGAATCCCCGTCTTAAAGACCCGGTGCCGATGCGCGCCCCAGGGGGCATATCCTCCAACTGCCTGCTATCTCTGGATATCAAAACGTCCCGGGGGTCTTCCCTTTCCGTCGTGATCCCGATTTCCAGGCTATCGGGAAGGTCCACGGGGACGTCCTTCATGCTGTGGACGGCAAGATCGATGTCACCCCGGAGAAGGGCGTCCTCGATCTCCTTGACAAAGAGTCCCTTTCCTCCGATTTTAGCCAGGGAAACATCCTGCATGATGTCTCCCTTCGTCTTGATCACAGTAATCTCGACGCCCACGTCGGGCAGTCGATTTTTAAGTTGATCTGCCACCCAGCGGGCCTGCGTCAACGCCAGGGCGCTTCCCCGTGTTCCGATTTTCAGTATGCTTTTAATGTTGGTATCTCCTTATGTGTTATCCAGTCCGAAAAGCCTCCTCACCGCTGCGATGTAAGGCAGGGCGCTTTGATCCTGGCTTTCCTCCTTCAGACCGGTGATGGGATCATGGAGAATCTTGTTGATGATCGAACCGGCGAGGATTTCAATATCTTTTTGCTCCTCGTCCGTCAAATTCTGCAGCCAGGAGCCGGATCTGGCCAGCTCGGCTTTTACAATAGCCTCCAATTTCTGACGGAGAGAAACAATTGTCGGGACAACTTCTAAAGCGTTATACCATTTCAGGTATTTTGCAACCTCTTCTTCGATAAGGGCTTCCGCCTTTTCCCCTTCCTTTTTTCTGCTTTTCAGGTTTTCGTCGACGATATCCTGCAGGTTATCTTCTCCCCTTCCTTTCTCCTGATTTTCATGTTTTCGTCGACGATATCCTGCAGGTTATCGATATTGTAGAGGTAAACGTTGTCGAGGTCGCCCGCCGCAGGATCGATGTCCCTGGGGACGGCAATGTCAATCAGAAATAAGAGACGGTTCTTGCGCCTGCGGAGAGCCGCTTCAATAACGGGCACGGTAATCACGTAACCGGGAGCGCCTGTCGAGGTGATGACGATATCCACATCCCGGAGTTTTTCCGGCAACAGGTCGAATTCTATGGCGGTCCCATGAAAGTTTTCAGCCATCTGTACCGCCCTTGCGTACGTCCGGTTGGCAATCAGGATGTGATCCACGCCGTTGCCGATCAGATGTCTTGCCGCCAGCTCCGACATTTCCCCGGCGCCGACAAGGAGGATCGTCTTGCCTTTGAGATTCCCGAATATTTTTTTCGCCAGCGCCACCGCTGCGAAACTGACGGACACGGCGTTGCCGGCAATCCCTGTTTCCGTCCTGACCCGTTTGGCTGTCCGAAAGGCATGATGGATGATCTTGTTCAGAATGACCCCGGTGGCGTTGAGTTCGACAGACCGGCGGTATGCATCCTTGACCTGTCCGAGAATCTGGGGTTCGCCCATGACGAGGGAATCAATGCTGGATGCTACCCGGAAAAGGTGGCGAACCGCATCTTGATCAAAGTACACATAGAGGCACCTTGTCATTTCTTCTGCGGACAGATTCCCGTGGTTGAAGATGAATTCTTTCAATCTTTCCACAGAAACTTCCGTGTCCAGGGCATGGGCGAAAACCTCAACCCGGTTGCATGTGGCCAGGTACATCACTTCCCTGATCTGGGGAATTTTCATGATTTCCTTCAGAGGATTGATATCGTCGCCGCAGGCTAAGGAAAGCCGTTCTCTGATGTCCAGGGGGGCCGTTTTGTGGTTCATGCCGATGAGAATGATGTTCATCATGTTAAATAAAAGTATGGGCAGTTACGAAGAAGAGGTTTACGGCGACAAATGACACGAGGAGAATCCCGAAGGCCAGGAGGGAAAACAGGGCCGCTTTGCGCCCTTTCCACCCGATGGCGAGTCTCTGATGCAGGATGAGAGCGTAGCATATCCATGCGGTCAGGGTCCAGACTTGTTTGGGATCCCATGGCCAGAGACTGCCCCATACCGTTCGTGCCCATATGGATCCCACCATGATGCCCAGGGTCAGAAGCGGAAAGCCCCAGAGGAGACTGGCATGATTGATCCGGTCCAGATCCGTGAGGGAGGGAAGTATCCTTGTGAAACTGCTCACCTTCTTGTTTTTAATTAATCTTTCCTGGATCAGATACATGGCTCCTGCGCAGGACGCCAGAGAAAAAAAGGCTTCACCAGAGACGGCAAGCACCACATGAACCGGTACGAGGTTTCCCTGCATGGCAAGGGGTATGGAAACCTGGCCCCCAAGACCGACCGAAGCCAGAATCATGAGCAAAAAGGCGATGGGCGAAACAAAGGCGCCCAGGACCCTGGTTTTGGTTTTCAATTGAAAAGCAAGATACACTCCCGTTATGGCCCAGGCGAAAAAGGATAGAGCCTCATGAAGACTGATGACGGGGATCTTCGCCGTCTCAGCGTATCTGAACATAAAAAAAATAGTGTGATTTATGAAGGCCAGCGTGAGGGCCCAGGTTGCTATTTTGGCCACCAGCACCCTTCTGACATACAGGGAACTCAGGTAGCCAAGGACGCTGATGAAGTAGATTGCGAGGGCCACTTTAAAAGAAAGGATGTCCATTATTCCCCTGCCTCGATGTTCTCTCCGGTCAAATCATGAACCATCTTCCTGACGCGACCCCAGTTTTTTTCTCTGATATGTTGAAGGATATCTGAATTCACCACAGACTCAAACAGGCGCTTGTTCTCGTCGGCAGATCGGCCTTTCGATTTAATTTTTTCCCTCAGTGTCCCGAGCACATTAAGGAGGGTAAGATATTCCGGCCCATAGAGCTCTTCCAGCTCTTCCCTCAGTTTTTTCGCCAGTGCCGGGCTTTTCCCGCCTGTGGATATAGCGACGGAAAGGTCTCCCCGTTGAAAAAGGGACGGAAGGATAAAATCACACCTGTCTGGATCATCGACGATGTTGATCATAATTCCTCTTTTTCTTGCATCCGTTGAGATATTTGCGTTGACGTCGTCGCGGTCTGTGGCGCCGATCACGAGAAAGGCGTCATGAAGATACGCTTCATCATAGTCATCGTTAACGTGATCGATCCGGCCTTCTCTTTTCATGACTCCCAGCCCGGATGTCAGAGTCTTCCCGATGACCACCACATGGGCGCCGCATTCAAGAAGCCGCTGCACTTTTCTTTCGGCGACATCACCCCCGCCCGCGACGATACATCTTCTGTTTGTGATATCGAGATAAATGGGGTAGTAATTCATGGGCGGGAGGGTATCACGAAGACTGTGAAAATTCAAGCTGCTTGAAATATCGTCGGAAAGAGGATATAAATGGCAAATCAGCGGCTATCCCGTTTTGAAGGAGGGCAAATCATGCCGGAGTCCATGGAGAAATTGGGAGACAACAAAGGAAAGTGGTTGAAAATCGAATTGACGAGTTCTTTCGAACTGGTTGACGCCTTGTCGAACTTTCTGACGGAAATCGGCGCTCAGGGTGTGTTTCAGGAAGAACCGGAAGCCCTGGCTCCGGGTGACTTTGGCGTATCGGAAGATCGGGAAACCCTGAAGGCCTATCTGCCATTCGACGTCCGGCTTGAAAGCCGGATCGATTCATTGAAAATATATATCGACAGCCTTTCACAGCTTTTTCCTGAGCTTAAGGAAACTGGCTTTACTACGGAAACAATCATCGGTCAGGACTGGGGGGAAGAATGGAAAAAATATTTTAAACCCCTTCGCGTCAGCAAAAATATTGTCATCAAACCGACATGGGAGCGATATACGCCTGCAGGGCGGGACATCGTCGTTGAAATTGATCCCGGCATGGCCTTCGGAACGGGCCAGCATCCTTCCACGAGGATGTGTCTGGAAGCCATTGAAGACATCCTTCTCAAGGATAGAACGATCAGAGGCTGGCGGGTTCTGGACGTCGGTACGGGTACGGGAATTCTGGGTATTTCCTGTGCAAAATTAGGTGCGGAGAGAGTCGCATGCGTGGATATTGACAAGAAAGCAGCCGAAATTGCGCGGGAAAATGTGCTGATCAATCATGTGGATGACAGGGTGGAGATTATCAATCGCGACGTGAATACCATCCGCGGACCATTTGATCTGATTGTTGCAAACCTCACCGCAAAGATACTGATCAAACTCCACTCCCATTTAATGTCGTTGATTGGAAACGTCGGATATCTGGTGATTTCAGGGATTATTGACCAGAATCGCAATGACATCGAATCGCATTTCCTTGCGGGTGAATTTACCACCCACCATGTCATCACAGAAAAAGAGTGGGTCTGCTATGTCCTTCGAAAGGGAGGAAGCTGATATTGACCGTACCAAGGATCTATGTTCCCCGGGATGTGAAACAAACCAAACGTCTTGAACTGGGGAAGGAAAACCTGCGGTATGTCAGGTCTGTCCTCAGGATGAAGAAAGGCGATCCCCTGATGCTTTTTGACGGAACAGGGTGGGAATACGAAACCGTTATCGATCAAATCTCTGCGGATGGTGTCGTTGTGGAGGTCATAAAAAAAAAGAACTGTTCCCGGGGAAATGGCATCCGCATCACCCTGATGCAGTCCCTGCCGAAGGCCGGCAAGATGGATTTCATCGTCCAGAAGGCAACGGAACTTGGCGTTGACCGGATTGTCCCTTTTCAGTCGGAAAGATCCGTTCCGAGACTGTCATCGGAAAAAACGTCATTGAGGATAAAAAGATGGCAGAGCATTGCTGTTGAAGCAGTCAGGCAATGCGGCAGGCCTGATATCCCGGAGGTCAGTGACATCTTGTCCTTTGAAGACGCGATTTCGGGGCCCGGACACGACACATGGAGAATAATATTCTGGGAGGAAGAATCGGTCAGGGGCATCCGGGATCTGTTGCGCGACAAACGGTATGATGGAATGACAAACATATCCGTCGTTATCGGACCGGAAGGAGGGTTTACAAAGGAAGAGGTTGCAAGAGCCGTGGAAAAGGGGTTTATCTCTGTGAGTCTCGGCAAACAGGTATTGAAGGTGGACACCGCCGTCCTTGCGATTCTTTCCATTATTCAGTATCAGAAGGGTATCTTCGGCGGAATGATGGAGAAAGGAAAGGCGGAATGACGGAAAAGCCTTTTGGTGGATTCTGGCGGCGATCGATGGCCTTCTTTATCGACAAAGCCATTCTCTTTTTTATATCCCTGCTGATCCTGTTTGCGGGGCTCCTGGCTTTGTGGATCGGATTTCCCGCAAGAGACCAAGACATCTTGCCGGGAGGACTTGCACAATTAAGTATCACGTTTTTGATTGCTTACATTTTCATGGCTGCACTGGTCCACATGCTTTACTTTACCTATTTTCACGGGACGAACGGCCAGACGCCGGGAAAGATGATTTTCGGCCTTCAGGTGGTGCAATCGACGGGCGAGGAAATGACCCTCGGGATCGCATTTCTGCGGTGGGTGGGGTATTTCGCATCAACAGTCGTTTTTTACATCGGTTTTATCTGGATTGCCATCGACGGAAAAAAACAGGGCTGGCATGATAAAATTGCAGGGACGGTTGTCATCCGCAAGGGAAACATTGTGGACGGCCTCTCTTATCCACCCGATGAAAAAACCCTTGACAAAGACAGGGATATTTTATAGAGCAACATCCAAATTTACCGATAATTCCATAAAATATACCGAGGTGGGTCGGTAGCTCAGTCGGTAGAGCATCGGATTGAAAATCCGAGTGTCGGCAGTTCAATTCTGCCCTGACCCACCATTAAAAATCAAGGGGTTAGCCAATTCAAGGTTAGCCCCTTTTTTCGTGGGTAGGTTATGATTTATTGCCATTACCTACTTCTTTTCTAACTCACGTTTGGCGAATGCCCACACGTCAAAGGCAAGTTTTACCATGGCATTGTGTGTCTTTGAATTCTTCTTTGCTCCGGATTCATGCAGACTCTCCCGTACGAAATTGTGCAGCACTGCATTTATCCAGCTCTCTTCCGGCGTTCCCCTGATTTTTGACAATTGTTTCAACAGGTTGATATATTCCTTGTTTGGCATCTACTGTCTACCTGCCTTTCACGAGACTGAGATCATTAAAAAACAAAAAACCCTGTCTTGTTGTAAAAGACAGGGTTTCAATATGCGATTCATCCCCCTATATGGGGAATCGGATTCGGGAATTGCCGCTGTGGTGTCGATTACTTCACACGATTAAATTACTCTTTAATGGCGTAAAGTCAAGGGAATTTGTTTCAAGTCCATTAAACCACCTTTTTCATCGCCGCGATGGCGATTTCAATCTGGTCTTCCGTCGGCTCCCTGGTGGTAATTTTTTGCAGCACCAATCCCGGCCAGCTCAACATCCGGACCCATCCGAAGCGTCTGTATTTTCCGGTAAACCGTATGATTTCATACGAAATTCCTGCAACAACAGGCAAAAGCATGAGTTTATAAAATACCCTGTGCAGAAAATCGGGCCGCCCAAGCAGGGAAAATACGAGGATGGAGATAATCATGACAACCAGGATGAAACTCGTCCCGCATCGGGGATGCCGGGTGGAGTATTTCCGGACATTTTCCACGGTCAGATCCTGACCGTCCTCCCAGGCGAAAACCGTTTTGTGTTCTGCCCCGTGATACATGAATACACGCCTCATGTCTTCCATCAGAAGGGTGGCGCCTAAGAAACAGATAAAAATTCCCAGGCGGATAAAACCCTCGACGATATTTAACAGGAGGGTATTGGCAATGTAATATTTCAGCAGGGAGAAGGAATAGGCCGGTACGACAACGAAAAAGAATATTGCTGTCGTGAAACTGATCATCATGGAAACGGTCAATTCCCATCCCTCCGGTTTTTTTTCATCTTCCGTTAAGGCCAGCTCCGCGGAGAACAGGAGGCTTTTCATCCCGATCACGATCATTTCAAATAATGTGACCAGCCCGCGGACGAACGCCAACCCCAGAAATTTATACCGTTTGGTGAGAGGAACATAGTATTGCTCACGGATGGCAATTTCTTTGTCTGGTTTCCTGACGGCAGAGGCGATTTTATTCCCATGACGCATCATGACGCCTTCAATAATCGCCTGTCCGCCAGCTATATCTTCCGAGTCCGGTTTATGGTTCATAGGTTTAAAATAAAAAAATCCAGGGATTCACTGATGTAAATCCCCGGATCAGGCAGAAATTATTTTGCTACAGCTTCTTTCATTTTTTTGCCGGCAGAAAACTTGGGAACTTTTTTTGCCTTGATCTTGATTTCCTTCCCCGTTTGTGGATTTCTTCCTTTCCGGGCAGCCCTTTTTGCAACACGGAAAGTACCGAAACCTACCAGCGTTACCGGCTCGCCTTTCTTCAGAGACCCGATAATTGTTTCAAGTACGCAATTTACGCTATCTTCCGCCGCTTTTTTCGTCTTCGCAATTTTTGCCACTGCTGCAACAAGATCACCTTTATTCATTCCTTAACTCTCCTCCCTTTTTTTATTCAAAAAAACATTCTTAAATATTAAGCCTTGCCGGGGAGCTTCGTCCCGCGGGCGCTTAACTTAACAAGTGCGGCTGATTTTAATCGATACCCATTCACAATACAAGTTATTTTAAACGTTAAATGTATATTTTTTCCCACTGTCTACAAGGGATATGATAAATGTATATAACATTACGTCATCTGCCATGACGTTTTTCCCGGTGAATGTTCCCGTGATCGGCTATCCAAAAGGCGATGAGAAGAAAAGAATGACGACTATTTACGATGTCGTCAAGGATAAGTTCGACCCGAAAAATATTCACTGGAATAGATGGTAAATCAAACGACACGTAAGGAAACGTTATGGGTAAGGTTCTTGCCTTTCGGAGACCTGAAGAGAGCTGTGCAAACTGCTGGTATTATATCATTCCTCATGCATCCCACTGGGAACTCGATCAACCGTCGCGCAACTATTGCGGTCATCCGGATTTGGTGAAGGACTGCCATTTAAATCGTATGATTATCAAGAAGCTGGAGCTTTACCGTGATTCCGGTCAATGGTGTCCAAAATATATCAATTTTGATTCACCCGTCATGAAGAAGATGCAATTTTTAGCAGGTATCAGATTTGCCTTATTTAATCTGCAGCGGGAACCGGATGGCCTGACTGCCGGAAAGGCAGAGACTGCTTCAGTCGAGTACAGGGAATTGCTGGATCAGTTTTATCTTGAAAATAAAAAAATGATGACGATAAATCAGTACAAAGCGGCAAAACGAGATCCGGGCTATTTCATTACTCTGATCGACGAGGCGTTTGAGTATTATAAGCAAAGGAGCAGGGAACAAAGGTACCTGGATCGCAAGTAATTGAATATCCGTGTCCGCGCGATACGGTTATTCCATATTGCTACTTCCGGTAAAGTCAGGGGATGATTTTCCAAAACGGTGGTGAAAATCGTTTGACACTCCCTGAGAGGTATGTTTAATTTGCTGCAAATCTCACACAACCGGAAGCGCGTCCATCATGCCCCGCCTTATTGCCGTGGAGCATAGCATTAATATCATCCTTGCCGGGAAGTTCCTCCCTGTGGGTGAGAAACTTCGATGACAGAAATAGTTCAAGTGAAAAAAAGGATTTTAATAGATTTCGCACTCCCCATCTCCGTGGCAATCCTGTTGACCATGCCGTTGAGTCTGACGAATGCCGATATAGAGATGGAAAAATGGTTCTATTCGCCTGATGCCGGCTGGGTTTTCGGTCAGGAGCTGCCATGGTCTTTCCTCTATCATTACGGAAATATACCCGCGATTCTCCTGTCTGTCTCCGGATTTCTTGTTTTTGTTGTGAGTTTCTTTAATAAAAAAATCATCGCTTACAGAAAAATCGGTCTTTTCCTGGTGATATTCATGATTCTCGGTCCGGGACTGCTCATCAATACCGTTTTTAAGGATCACTGGGGCAGACCACGTCCGGCGGATATCGTGAATTTCGGGGGTGGAGAGACATTCCGACATGTCTGGGAGAGAGGACAGCCCGGCCAGGGCAAATCTTTCCCATCGGGACATGCGTCGGTGGTGTTTTTTTTGTTTTCCCCCTTTTTTATTCTGAGAAAGACGTCCCTGAAATGGGCGGCCTTTTTCCTGTGCCTGGGGATTTTTTACGGGCTGTTGATGGGCACAGGAAGAATGATTCAGGGAGGACACTTTCCCACGGATGTTCTCTGGTCAGGTGCGCTCACGTATCTGACAGGACTGACCCTTTACTATGTCTTTCGTTTTGACAGGGGGAAACAGAAGTAAAAATTCTGGACTCCCGCCTCCGCGGGGGTGACAAGCTCTCTCTTGTCATCCCCGTGAAAACGGGGATCCAGAATTTTAGAGATATGAATTCCGAATAAAAGTCTGCCCGGAACTTGGTTCAGTGTCCGGAATGATGTAAAAGGTATATTTAAAAAATGGACGTAAATTTTCAACGGAAAGTCGATCGGTTTTTTGGAGCCTTTCTATGCCGTATCCTTTCTCTCCTTTACCGAAAGAAAAACAGGGAAGGCGCCGGAAAGAGTCCATGCCGTATCCTTGTCATCATGCTGTCCGAAATGGGAAGCCTGGTTCTGGCTCAGCCCATGTTTCAACGGATTAAGGAAAAATTTCCCGGAGCATCGGTTCACGTCCTTCTTTTTGAAAAGAATCGTGAAATCCTGGATCTTCTCGAGGTGATTCCCCCGGAAAATATCCTGACGATCAGTGATAAATCCATTGCCCGGCTCACGCGGGACAGTTTGAACATTTTAAAGCGAATGCGGTCCATCCGGTTTGATACGGTCATCGACTGCGAACTGTTTGCCAGAATCAGCAGCCTGTTTTCTTTCTTCACAGGCGCTGCCGTCCGTGTGGGTTTTCACAGGCACACCATGGAAGGCCTGTATCGGGGCGATTTTATCAATCGGCCGGTTCTGTATAATCCCTACCATAGTATTCCCGTACAGTTTGTCGGGCTTGTTGACGCCGTTGATTCCAGTGCGGTTCCGACAAACAAATTTTCCGCTGAAAATGTCGTGAAGGAATCTCCACAGGCAAGAATCGGAGAGACCGAGATTTTGGGAATAAAAAATCGGCTCTACAGCGACTACCCTGAGATCCGGGGGAAAAAGCTGGTTCTCCTGTATCCCAGCGGCGGCATGCTGCCGATTCGGGCATGGCCCCCGGACTATTTCTGTAAACTTGCCGAAGGCCTGATCCACAGGGGATACGCCGTGGCTATCATCGGTCTTAAAGCGGATAAAGGGCTCGCCGGGATCATTCTATCTCACTGTGGAGATTCTTCCTGCGTGGATCTCACGGGTTACACAAAGTCGATCCGTGAACTCATCGTTCTGTTCCATGTCGCCTCTCTTCTCATCACCAATGACGGCGGTCCCGGACAATTTGCCGTCCTCACACCCATAAAATCGATCCTGTTTCACGGCCCCGAAACGCCGGTGCTTTACGGCCCCCTGAGTGATAAGGTTCATGTGTTTTATCGATCCCTGTCCTGCTCACCCTGTCTGACGGCATACAATCACCGGAACTCCCCCTGTGACGGCGATAATGTGTGCCTCAAGTCCATTCAGCCGGAGGAGGTTCTTGAAAAGGCCCTCTCGCTTCTGGGATAAATAGGGACAGCGCCCTATTAAATTCCGGAATTTAATAGGGCGCTGTCCCTATTTATCCCAGAAGCGAGAGGGCCTTTTCAAGAACC
>JAPLJQ010000290.1 GCA_026388495.1 Deltaproteobacteria bacterium
CCTGATGGGCTTCCAGATACCGATAAATAACCTGCCGGACGTGAGGTCGACAGAATCCGTACTACCTTGAGAAATTCGCATCATAGATACGGGCAAAGGATTTAGCGCCTAAATCCGGCATCCCTCTTCAAAGTATTTACGATTCATGAATCTCCCCAAGTTCAGGGCGAGGATTTCGAAGAAATCTTTTCTCTTTCCGGACAACCTTTTGGCTATTGAGGGAAGAGAATAAAACCTCTTGTAGGCAGTTATGTATCCCTCCATAAGCTGGCTTTCCGTCATGAGGGCGGGTTTAAACACAACATGGTTGGCGTCATATCTTGACCAGTCCTTATGTAGAATGCGGCCGTCCTCCTCCATTTTTTTAAATAGGCGTGTTCCAGGAAAGGGGGTCACGATATAGAAATTAGCGCCGCCAAGCCTGTTGTCCATGCAGAAGCTCAGGGTGCGATCAAAAACACTTTCGTCATCATTATCCAGGCCGAACATAAACGATCCGAAGATATTGATCCCTTTTTGATGCACGAGGGAAATGGATTCAGCATATTGTTCGACAATATTTATTTTCTCCTTTTTCATGGCCTTCAGGTTATCGGGATTAGTGCTCTCAAAACCGACAAAGATCCACTTGCAGCCGCTTCGGGCCGCCAAATCAAGGAGCTCGGGATTATGGGCCACCCGGACATCTCCTTGTCCATACCAGCGTCTTTTGAGGGGGATCATTTTCTCAAACAGTTCCTTGGCCCGATCGGGATGTCCAAACATATTGTCGTCGATGAAGAGAATGTCACCGGGAGGCATGGACTTAATTCCTTCGATAACCTCCTCGACGGGGCGGAGACGAAATTTACGACCCCAGAACTGGCTTACGGAACAGTACTCGCAGTCGTGGGGACAGCCACGGGCCGTTTCCATGATGTTGCTGAAGGAATACCGCCCCTCCTTGAGAAGATCAAGAGGAGGAGTGGGTAGGCCACAGAGGTTATGGAGTTGTTCCGCCCTATATTTCTTTTTCAGACCACCATTGAAAAAGTCCGTAAAAAGCCCTTCTATGATCCCTTCAGATTCCCCGATGACTAACGAATCTGCATAACGAGCTGCCTCGTCGGGCAGGAAAAACACGTGAACGCCCCCCATGACCACGGGAATGCCGCGCTTTCGAAAAAGTTCGGCGATTTCATATCCCCGTAGGGCCGTTGACGTCATGATAGTGATGCCAACAAGATCGGCGGGGACCTCTTCATCAATGTCTTCAATGTTTTCATCGATGATGCGAACCTCGAAGTATTTCCTTGCGTAGGCTGCGATAACCAGCAGATTCAACTGGGCAACTGATGATTTTCGTCTCCTCGTGGAACGACAGCTCTCCTTCAGAGCGGCAGGATGTATTAACAGTAAGAGTGGTTTTTCCATGGTAGCCTATTCTCTCAGTTAACGAGGTAATAAGAATGTAATTTGAGTCGAGTATGCCGGCGGCGACAATTTGCCCTCCTCCCGGCCTTGTTTTCATGCGAAATGGCATCCATACAGCTCCGCCAATAACTTCCTTGTCGATTGTGGATATTTTTCGGCAATGGTGGCAAGCTTTTTCCTGTTGATCCTGTCCATTTCAAATTCGCTTTTAAAGGAAATCCTCTTTCTCAGATAGAGCATGTCCATCAGTGCCTTTTCCGGGCCGGCCATATTAAATCCGCCTTCATTGACAAACCCCCAGAAAAGAGACTCCGAAATTTTTGAATATTCGATCGTCATTCCCATGTAGCCCACCTTGTTCCTTTCTCCAACAGAAGGGCTCAAGGTAATCGTTGTACACACCGTTGGCGACTGGAGGATGACGCCGTGGTAATTCAGCGCCCATTCGCAGGATACATAGGCGGGATTCCTTAAAAAACAGGCCACCTCCTCAATCCTTAAAACATTCTGGCCTGCTAATAAGCGGTTGATGTAAAAGCCTTTGGCGATACGCGAAACAAACTCCTGCTTTAACGCCCGCGTCAGAAAGACGTTAGGGTTGGCCGAATATTTTGCTACATCGGCATACCTGAACAACCTCGGGAGGTTTTGTAATGCGCGAATTGTTTTTATGGGTTCCCCCTTCAGATTACATAACCTGAGACCTGGTTTGCTTTTTTCCTCTTTCAAAGGTTACTCATAACGATAGTCCCTGTTTGACTTTGACGAAGACATCCTGCACCGAAGACAGCAAGTCCTGAAAACGCTGTGCTTTGAAAACTGCAATAATATTCTGAGGAATGAATCGGGACAGATCGGATTCAATGCCCGCCAGTATTTCTGCTTTGTCATGATCGTTCCAGGTCTCGAAACTGATGTAGTCATCGGGCGTGCGCAACATCGTAAAAGGCGCCTCATACAGGGTTAGTTTTCGCTTGACGAGATCGATATTCACCCCGACGCCCAGGGTACGTGTCAGAAACCACACATCATAATAGTCCCTTCCCTTGACGTAGGTCCTTTCCATCAGCGCCCTGATCTTGTCCGACAGGATCTCCTCCAGGGTCTCTACCTGAAGGATACTGCTTGGCGTCGGAATTTTGAACTCCCCGGAGCCCAGCAGGTAGCCGACGGCAGGAAGGCTGGACAAGATCATCAGGGAGGCGTCCGGTCGCAGCGCTTCTTTAAGCCTTTCAAACTCAACTTTCACGGAAATCTTTTCACGGCTTTTTTCGGCCTTGAATTCGATGAATGACCTGTATGATTCATCTCTGACGCTCTCCTTTTCATTCAACAGGAAATCGCCCTTGCCAAAGTGAGCGATCATGTCAGCCCTGATTTTCCTGGAGAGACCCTTCAGCAGGTGCGAGAGCGCAGGCGTGGTCATGATGGTTACAAAGTCCAGATCCTCGGAGAATCTTGTCCCGCCGTAACACCAGCGCAGAGCCGTGCCACCCTGAAAAAAAAGATCAACACTGACTTTATGCGAAAATATATGATGCAGGACGATGAGCTGCGCAATTTCTGAACGCTTGATTCTTGTCTGGTTGTAGAGTTTCAAGAGGGCTCCGTTCTCCAATGTTATTTACTATCTAATACTGTAATGTATTGTATAGCAAACGAATACATCAGTCAATCTTTTTTGGCACAAGCATGGTGGATAAAATATTTTGAAGATTTGCGTTTGGAATGATTGATCCTCAACGACGCCCATCAGCAGATGGCTTTCCTCGCAGCCGCTGACGCCAAACGTGTGTGGGCCGGGCATGGAACGGGACTGTGCAGCCTCCCTTAACCATGTACCTTAAACAACCCCATTTTTTGTCTTGATAATGGGGAGACCCTTACATTATTTGTGGAAAGCGACAGCGATAACTACCATATTTTGTAAGAAGATTGACTTGACATGGAAGAATAATATCTTTTATGCTTCGTTGAATCAAAGAAAACTTTAATATTCTGATAAAGTTAGATTTAGTTGTGATCCCATAACCAATGAAGAAAGGAGAAATGCGGTGAAGAGAATTATCGGGTACGTGTTTTATATGAAAATCCCCCCAACCCCCCTTTGCTAAAGGGGGGC
>JAPLJQ010000575.1 GCA_026388495.1 Deltaproteobacteria bacterium
ACCGATGAGGCCTAGCCTCATGCTTAACCAATGAAAAACCAGATAATTTTCGCCCCCCAATACCTAAATGGGTAGTGCAGATTGTCATTATTTTGGAGTTTAACTCCGTTAAGAAAACTAACCATTGAATTGCCATCGAAGGCTGAACTGCGACCTGGATCGCGTATGGAAAATAGACCTTCAAGGAAATTCATCTACCCAAACCATTCAGGAAGGGATCAGAAATGACAACAAACTATCAGGTTGCCGCTGGTCTTGATGTTCATAAGAAGTTCATCCAAGCCACTATTCTTTGGATCAACGAAACCAAGAAACAGCGACAGTTTCCAAGAACTCATACTGGGTTACTTGGACTGAAAGATTGGATTCTCGAACATAAATGTGATGTGGTCGCGTGTGAATCCACCTCTGACTACTGGGTCAATATCTACGACCTATTGATTTCTTATGTCTTGGTAATCGTTGGGAATGCCCATGATATCAAAGTACTATCGCATAAGAAGACTGACAAGATCGACTCGGAGATGATTGCTCTTCTGGCATTAAAAGGGATGATCGCTCCATCTCGTGTGATGCCACGATATCACCGTGATTTCCGAAAATTGGTTAGACTGAGGCACTTCCTTGTAGGGAAGCGAACAGATATCAAAAATCGGATCCATAGCATTCTCGATAGTGAGCTCTTCCATCTCTCAACGATCCTCACCGACATTTTCGGCATTTCAGGACAGCGCGTTATGCAGGGGATATGTGAAGGTTCATCTATTGATACGATTCTCCAATCCATACCCAATCGTGTACGGGCAAAAAAAGAAGCTGAACTTCGAGAACTCATCGAGCATAACCTGTCACCAGGTGCTCTGATGCAACTAGGTCACTGTCTCCGGGTCATCAAACAGCTTGATGAAGAGATTGACATGCTCACTGAGGAGGCCCGTGCCTATACACTAAGAACGCATCCTCGAGAGTACAGGATTCTCAAAACTGTCCCTGGTGTTGGGGATATCGCTGCTATCACCCTTATCGCTGAGATCGGGAATTTCAAAGACTTTATCTCAGGTGATAAACTGGCCAGTTGGCTTGGAATTGTACCAACGGTGTATCAATCCGCTAATCACATCGTAAAGTGCTCAATCACGAAAAGAGGTTCACGAATTGCCAGATGGATCATGACACAGGTAGCTCATGGGGCCGTAAAGACACGAAAGAATGTTTTCCGTGAATGGTATGAAGTAAAGAAGGCCGTGATCGGAACTGGCAAAGCAATCATTGCTTTGGCGCGAAAGATGATCACTATTATCTGGCATCTTATCGTCAACGATGAGGAATACATTGACAAATACAGTGAACCAGAGCAACCAGAATCCAAGACGGTTCATACAATCCGTATTCCGACATCAACAAACTACACGCTTGAACAGGTCATTGTTCTGGTATCAGATGCTATAAATTTCCTCAATAAACGTGGTCCTGATCCTGCCTGATTAATCAGATCCTTCTGGATCTTGAGGAGCATCTGGAGTCAGATAGATCTGTGGAGCGGGAGCTGTCAATTACAATACCTTTTTTCCATTAGAAATATACGTTTTGCACATCCAAGTGATATTCTACCTGTTAAATTGAGGTGCAACCCCCCTCAGACAATACCCTAATGTGGGATTCTAATCCGCTTTCGGCTTATGATATCGCACTTCTTGTACGGGGGTTTTTCATGGAAAATATAGGAAACGTAACGGTAGATGTTATGAAATCGGTGGAAATTTTATCCTTGATAATTCAGATTGGGTATTAGTACATGCAACTTTAATTCCCTTCAGTGGTCCATTTACTGACCAAAAATATGAGCATTGTTTCCTGGAAAAAGGAAGCACTGTTTATGATCCAATATTGGATAAAACGTATGACAAGGATGAATATTACGCGGCTTTTCGTGTAATTGGTGCTATGAAGTATAATCAGAAATCGGCAGCCAAAAAGATGATAAAAAATCATCATTGGGGTCCATGGATAGATACGATACCCGAAGGAAAAAAATAATGGCAGGAAAAGACTTAATTAGGAATATGCGGCTTGCCAATGTTGCCGTTGAGTTTGACCAAATGTATGGACGTATGAAATCCCGGTTTGACGGTAAGACATGGGAACGGGGTAGTATGACAATAGGCATGGACCCGGAATATGTTATGAAG